>NZ_KV810679.1:0-76979 GCF_001812855.1 Streptococcus sp. HMSC072D03 | reverse complement strand
TCAAAAACGATGTTTGTCTTCATTCTGAAAGAGTTCAATTTGAACTCTTTTTCTGTTTGTTTTTCGAATACAGTATTGAACACAATAAAAAAACTAGCTTAGCTAGTTTTTCTTATAGTCCGTAGTTATAATCATCATCTTGCATGGCTTCAACAGTACCTAGAAGGTAACCATTACCAACTTGAGAGAAGAAGTCGTGGTTAGATGTTCCTGTAGAAATACCATTCATAACGATTGGGTTAACATCGTTCGCACTATCTGGGAAGAGTGGATCTTGTCCCAGGTTCATGAGAGCCTTGTTGGCGTTGTAACGAAGGAAAGTCATAACTTCCTCAGTCCATCCAACACCATCATAAAGAGATTTAGTGTAGAGCTCTTCATTTTCATACAATTGGTAGAGAAGATCATACATCCATTCACGGAAACTTTCTTGCTCTTCTTCAGGCAATTCGTTGAACCCTAGTTGGAATTTATAGCCAATATAAGTTCCGTGAACAGATTCGTCACGGATAATGAGCTTAATGATTTCAGCGACATTAGCCAGCTTGTTATTACCAAGATAATAGAGCGGAGTGAAGAACCCTGAATAGAAAAGGAATGTTTCAAGATATGTTGAAGCAACCTTTTTCTGAAGAGGCGTTCCATTTTCATAGATATCGTTAATGATTTTCGCCTTGGTTTGGAGGTATTCGTTACTGTTAGTCCACTCGAAAATTTCTTCAATTTCAGATTTAGTATTCAAAGTTGAGAAGATTGAAGAGTAAGATTTCGCGTGAACAGATTCCATGAACTGAATGTTGTTCAATACAGCTTCTTCATGAGGTGTACGTACGTCTGCACGAATGGCTTCAACACCAGTTTGAGATTGCATGGTATCTAGCAAGGTTAAACCACCGAAAACTTTTCCAACCAAATCCTTTTCTTCAGCTGAAAGTTTACGCCAGTCATCAAGGTCATTTGAAAGTGGGATACGTGTATCTAGCCAAAATTGTTCGGTCAATTTTTCCCAGGTAGATTTATCAATCGCATCTTCGATTTCATTCCAGTTAATGGCTTTGTAGTAAGTTTCCATTAGAAACCTCTTTCTTTATTGATATCGTTACTATTTTATCATAATTCAAAATCATGATATAGTTTTTTGAGTTGATCTATTAAAAAAGTCGGCGAACCGACCTTTTAATGCATTTTGTAGATAAGACTAGTGAAGTTGTTATCGTTAAATCACCATCTTAGATGACACAGCTTTCACATTGGTTAGAACCAACCTCTTCACCGTCATCTGTATAAGTACGGATGTAGTAGATTGATTTAATTCCCTTGTTAAAGGCGTAGTTACGAAGGATAGAAAGGTCACGAGTCGTTTGTTTATTTTCTGTTTTCCATTCGTAAATTTCTTTTGGTAACTCACTACGCAAGAACAGGGTTAATGACAAACCTTGATCAACGTGTTCAGTCGCAGCGGCATAAACGTCGATAACTTTACGCATGTCCATGTCGTAGGCTGAGGTATAGAAAGGAATTGTGTCTGTTGAAAGACCGTTGGCTGGATAATAGATTTTTCCGATTTTCTTTTCTTGACGTTCTTCAATACGTTGTGTGATTGGATGGATAGAAGCCGAACAGTCGTTAATGTAAGAGATTGAGCCATTTGGCGCAACAGCTAAACGGTTTTGATGGTAGAGTCCATCTTTCTTAACGAGTTCACGGAGTTCTTCCCAATCTTTGGCTTGTGGGATGAAGTGGCCATCGAAAAGTTCTTTGATACGGTCAGATTTAGGAACGTATTGGCCTGTAACGTATTTGTCAAAGTAAGAACCATCAGCATATTTTGATTTTTCAAAACCGACAAAGGTTTCTTGACGTTCACGGGCAATGTTGTTAGATTCAACTAAAGTCCAGTAGTTCATTAGCATGAAGTAGATATTAGTGAATTCAACAGATTCAGGGCTACCATACTCGATATGGTGTTTAGCGAGGTAAGAGTGAAGCCCCATAGCTCCCAAACCAAAGGTATGAGCTTGTTGGTTACCATTTTTGATAGATGGTACAGCATCAATACTTGAGCTATCTGTAACAAAGGTAAGCGCACGTGTCATTGCTCTAATCGAACGACCAAAGTCAGGTGAAGTCATCATGTTAAGGATATTAGTTGATCCAAGGTTACATGAAATGTCTGTACCGAGTTTAACAAACTCTTGTGCATCGTTAAGTTCACTTGGTGTTTGAACTTGAAGAATTTCAGAACAGAGGTTGGACATGATAATCTTACCATCGATTGGATTGTGTCGATTGGCTGTATCAACATTGACGATATATGGATAACCTGATTCTTGTTGGAGTTTAGAAATTTCAGTTTCTAGCTCACGGGCATTAATCTTGGTTTTTGTGATATTTGGATTGGCAACCAACTCATCGTACATAGCTGTAATATCAATGTAGTTATATGGTTTACCGTACTCTTTTTCGACTGAGTAAGGGCTGAAGAGGTACATATCTTCATTATTACGTGCCAACTCGTAGAATTTATCTGGAACTGTAACACCAAGTGACAGTGTCTTAACACGCACCTTCTCATCAGCATTCTCTTTCTTAGTAGAAAGGAAGGCAAGGATGTCTGGGTGGAAAACATCCAAATAAACAACACCAGCACCTTGACGTTGACCAAGTTGATTTGAGTAAGAGAAGCTATCTTCAAAAAGCTTCATAACAGGCACGACACCAGAGGCTGCCCCAGCATATCCTTTGATAGGAGCACCAGCTTCACGAAGGTTAGACAGGCTAATACCTACCCCACCACCAATACGTGATAACTGGAGGGCAGAGTTGATAGAACGTCCGATAGAATTCATGTCATCTGTTACTTGAATAAGGAAACATGACACGAGTTCACCACGACGACTACGTCCAGCATTTAAAAATGAAGGAGTAGCAGGTTGGTAACGTTGGTGAATCATTTCGTTGGCAAGGTCACTAGCTAGGTTTTCATCACCATCAGCAAAGTAAAGGGCGTTGAATAGAACACGATCTTCAATACTTTCGAGGTAAGACTCGCCATCGTTTGTTTTGAGGGCATATTGTTGGTAGAACTTGTAGGCTGCCATGAAAGATTGGAAGCGGAATTTTTGAGAATGAATTTCTGCAGACAATTTTTCGATGAAAGCAGGTTCGTATTTACCGATGAATTCAGACTCAATATAATCGTTCTCAATCAAATAATTAATTTTATCTGTGATGCTGTTGAATGCCATTGAATTTGGCTTAACGTTTTCAAGGAAGAAGGCACGAAGCGCTTCTTTGTCCTTATGCAAAGGAATTTGACCGTTAACAGGACGGTTAATTTCGTTATTGAGGCGGAAGTATGAGACATCGCCAAGATTTTTTAAAGACATAATACAGATACCAGGCTCAGTTTAATAGTATATTAAGGTTGAAACATTAAACTAAGCAAACAAGTTCCTTTCTATATAAAAACTTGATAATTAAAGGATTTCTTTAAGTTTAGCCGGTTGAAAACCTGAAAAGATGATATCGCCGGCTTCA
The DNA here is from genome assembly GCF_001812855.1 of Streptococcus sp. HMSC072D03. Classification (NCBI taxonomy): domain Bacteria; kingdom Bacillati; phylum Bacillota; class Bacilli; order Lactobacillales; family Streptococcaceae; genus Streptococcus; species Streptococcus sp. HMSC072D03. Next base: position 73,439 of record NZ_KV810679.1, on the reverse strand, counting down.
ATAACTGGAGCAGCAGTGAAACCGAGGCTTTTAACGTAATCGATTTTTTCTGGCTGTTCATCAATGTTGATTTCTTCGAAATCAGCACCTTCCTTTTCCAAGAATTTTTTAGTCATTTTGCACTGCATGCAGTTGTTTTTAGAAAACAATGTAATCTTTGCCATTGCAAATACTCCTTTATAAAAAGATTTTAAGTGGCCAAGAGCCACTTTTTCGACTCTAATAGAATACCCAAAATATTGGGAAAAATCAAGCTAAATATCTCAAGGAAATACAATATTTTGTGTTTAGTATTGAAACACAACCCTATATCTTGTGTTTTAAAGGCTTTTTTAAGTTTCCTAAATTAAATAGGATTTGTATATGGAAATGACGAAAAAAGAAATATCTAACTATGCATGTTATATAATATAACATCAAAATGCCAATTCTATTTGTTTTTTCAAAAAAAACAGTGTAGAATAAAGAAAATTTTTAACTAATGGAGGTTCAAGTATGCAAGAATACTGTTCAAATCTAACTGTAAATGGTAAGACATTCTCTTTCTATGATCTCGAAAAAGCAGCAAAATCTCATGATGTTAAGGTCGGAGAACTACCTTATACCATTCGAATACTACTTGAAAGTCTCCTCCGAAAAAAAGATGGCGTCGATGTTAAGGAATCTCACATTTCTGACCTGATGAAATTTCCGAATTTTCCGACAGTTTCCGAAGTGCCTTTTAAACCAAGTCGTGTTATCTTACAAGATTTTACAGGAGTTCCTGTTGTTGTTGATTTAGCTTCAATGCGTGATGCTATAGTGGCTAATGGTGGTAAAGCCGAATTTATTAACCCTGAGATTCCAGTGGATTTGGTTATTGACCACTCTGTCCAAGTGGATTCATACGGATGTGATACTGCTCTTGAAGATAACATTAATCTAGAGTTTAAACGTAATAACGAGCGCTATGAATTTCTAAAGTGGGCCGAACAGTCTTTTGAAAATTACCGTGCTGTTCCACCAGCTACAGGGATTATTCATCAGGTTAATATTGAATTTTTGAGTGATGTTATTATTGAAAATGATGGGCTCCTATATCCTGACTCTATGTTTGGTACTGATAGTCATACAACTATGATTAATGGTATTGGCGTTCTTGGTTGGGGTGTTGGCGGTATTGAAGCTGAAGCAGCTATGCTCGGTGAAGCATCTTATTTCCCAATTCCAGAGGTCATTGGTGTACATCTGACGGGAGAGTTGCCTAAAATTGCTACAGCAACAGATTTGGCTCTCAAGATTACTCAGGTACTTCGTTCTGAAAATGTGGTTGGTAAATTTGTTGAGTACTTTGGACCTGGCTTGAAGAGTTTGTCTCTAGCTGACCGTGCTACAGTCGCTAATATGGCACCAGAATATGGAGCGACCTGTGGTTATTTTCCTATTGATGACGAGACTCTTAACTACATGCGTTTAACTAACCGTGATGAGGAACACATCCAAGTCACTGAAGCCTATACAAAAGCCAATCATCTTTTCTATGATCCAAGTAAAGAAGCCAAGTATACTAAGATTGTTGAAATTGATTTGTCATCCATTAAACCTTCTATCTCAGGTCCTAAACGTCCACAGGATTTGATTCTCTTATCAGATGCTAAGCAAGAATTTCAAGATGCAGTGGTACGAGAAGCTGGTGTCCGTGGTTTTGGTTTGGATAAGGAAGAGCTAGCAAAAACTGCAAACGTTGACTTTGAGGATCATTCAGAAACAATTCAAACAGGTCATGTGGCCATTGCAGCTATCACATCATGTACCAATACTTCAAATCCTTACGTTCTTATGGCAGCCGGTCTTTTAGCTAAAAAAGCGGTTGAGAAAGGATTAAAAGTATCTCCAACAGTGAAGACATCTTTGGCACCAGGTTCTAAGGTTGTTACTGGTTATCTCAAAGCTTCAGGCTTGCAAACCTATCTAGATAAGCTTGGCTTTAACTTGGTAGGTTACGGTTGCACAACCTGTATTGGGAACTCAGGAGACTTACGTCCTGAGGTGGCTAAGGCTATTGTAGACACTGATTTATTAGCGAGTGCTGTTTTGTCAGGAAATCGTAATTTTGAAGGGCGTATTAATCCACTTGTTAAAGCGAATTTCTTGGCTAGCCCACCATTGGTTGTTGCTTATGCCTTAGCTGGTAACACGAATATTGATTTGACAACTGAACCTTTAGGTTTTGACGACAATGGTCAAGCTGTTTATTTAGAGGATGTTATGCCATCTCGTGAAGAAATTGAGACTTATGTTGATAAATACGTCACTCGTCAACTTTTCCAAGATGAATATGCTAATGTCTTTTCTGATAGCGAGAAGTGGAATGCCATTCCTACTGAACAAAGTCAAAATTATAAATGGAATCAAAACTCTACCTATATTCAAAACCCACCTTATTTTGATGCTTTAGGAGATGATTTGAGCATTGAACCATTGAAAGATTTGAAGGTTTTGGCTAAATTCGGAGATACGGTAACAACAGACCATATTTCTCCAGCAGGCAATATTGCCAGAAATAGTCCAGCAGCTCGTTATTTGACTGAGAATGGTGTTGATTATCAAGAATTCAATTCTTATGGTAGCCGTCGTGGAAATCACGAAGTCATGATGCGAGGAACCTTTGCTAATATTCGTATCAAGAATGAGTTAGCAGATGGAAAAATTGGTGGATATACTAAATATGATGGTGACATTCTACCTATATACGATGCTGCTATGAAATATAAAGAAGCTAATCAAGATACGCTTGTAATTGCCGGTAAGGATTATGGTATGGGCTCAAGTCGTGACTGGGCGGCTAAAGGTGCTAATCTTCTTGGTGTAAAAGTAGTGCTTGCTGAGAGTTTTGAGCGTATTCACCGTTCAAATCTCGTTATGATGGGGATTTTACCAGTCCAATTTATGGAAGGAGAAAATGCTGAAAGTCTTGGATTGACAGGACATGAGACCTTTAGCTTTGACCTTTCAGAAAATCCAGGTGTCCATGATGTTATCACCGTTACAGCTTCAACACCTGAACAAACCAAAACTTTTAAAGCTTTGGTACGCTTTGATGCAGATGCTGATATTCGCTACTATAAAAATGGTGGTATCTTGCCAATGGTTGTAAGAAAAAAATTGAAGGGAGCCTAATATGACAACAGTTGAAATTAATGGACTTAAGGACATGATTGCCTGTAATACTAGGATTTCATCTATTATTGATGATCATTTATCGTATTCGGGATATGATATTTCCGAGTTTATGGATAATAAAGCGTCTTTTGAGGAAGTGATTTATCTCTTGTGGAATGGTCATCTTCCTACGCAAATGGAACTCAAGTATTTTGAAGCTGAGTTGCGTAAGAACTATGATATTTCTGATGCTGTTGAGCAATGCATTCTTATCCAATCTCGTCCCCATTTGCACCCAATGAGTGTTTTACGTTCAACAGTCTCCCTTCTTGGGGTTTACAATGTGGACGCCGAGGAAAGATCCATGGAGGCAATTTATCAGCAAAGTATTGAATTGATGGCTAAATTGCCTACAATTATTACGACTTTTGCACGCTTACGTACTGGTAAAATGCCCCTCAAACCAAGAGAAGATTTAGGTTTTGCGGCTAATTTTCTCTACATGCTGAATGGTGTTGAACCTTCTGAAATTGAAATTGAAGCTATGAATAAGGCTTTAATTCTTCATGCTGATCATGAGTTGAATGCCTCAACTTTTGCAGCGCGTGTTTGTGCCTCGACTCTGACAGATATCTATTCTTGTGTCACAACAGCTATTGGTGCTCTAAAAGGTCCCTTGCATGGTGGAGCTAATGAACGCGTCTTTGATATGCTTAAAGAAATCCGTGAATCTGGTGATGTTAATGCTTACTTGCAGGAAAAACTTGACTCTAAAGAGAAAATCATGGGATTTGGACACCGTGTATACAAGAAACAGGACCCTCGTGAAATTTTCTTAAGAGATATGGCTAAAAAGTTGACAGAGGGTACTGAGAATGAAGAATTCTTTAACATGTCTCAAGAAATTGAAGAATTCATGAAAGAAAAGAAGGGATTGATTCCCAATGTGGACTTCTATTCAGCCACTGTATATCATACTCTAGGAATTGACAGCGATATCTTCACACTTATCTTTGCTATGAGTCGTGTTGCCGGCTGGATTGCTCATATTCAAGAGCAACAAAAAAATAACAAATTGATTCGTCCACGCTCACAATACATCGGACAAGAAAATATGACGTATATTCCTTTAGAAAAACGCTAGGGAGGAAAGCTATATGGCAGAAAAAATCGTAATGAAAAATGGACAGCTTCAAGTTTCTGATCGTCCAATTATCCCTTTTATTGAAGGCGATGGTGTTGGACATGATATCTGGAAGAATGCCCAAGCAATCTTTGATAAAGCAGTAGAAGTAGCCTATGAAGGAAAGCGTCATATTGAATGGCAAGAGCTTCTAGCCGGTAAGAAGGCTTATGACAAAACAGGTGAATGGTTGCCGAAAGAAACTTTGGAAGCTATTCGAGAAAGTTTAGTAGCTATTAAGGGACCGCTTGAGACGCCAGTAGGTGGTGGTATCCGTTCATTAAATGTAGCATTACGTCAAGAACTTGATCTCTACGCTTGTGTTAGACCTGTTCGTTACTTTGACGGAGTAGCAAGTCCACTTAAGGAACCAGAAAAAACAAATATTACTATCTTCCGTGAAAATACCGAAGATATTTATGCTGGGATTGAATGGGAAGCAGGAACGGCAGATGTCAAGCGCGTGATTGAGTTTCTCCAGACAGAAATGAATGTTAATAAAATTCGCTTCCCAGAGTCAAGTAGTATCGGAATTAAGCCAATTTCAATAGAAGGAAGTAAACGTCTCATTCGCTCTGCTATCGACTATGCTCTCAAGAACAATCTAAAGAAAGTGACATTGGTTCATAAAGGGAATATTCAAAAATTCACAGAAGGTGGCTTCCGTAAATGGGGTTATGAAGTAGCTCAGGAAGACTATAAAGAAGAATTGCTGGCTGGTCGTTTAGAGATTAATGATATAATCGCTGATAACTTTCTCCAACAGATTCTTTTAAATCCAGAAAAATTTGATGTTGTTGCCTTAACCAACTTGAATGGTGATTATGCCAGTGATGCCTTGGCTGCACAAGTTGGTGGTATCGGCATCTCCCCTGGAGCCAACATTAACTATCAAACAGGCCATGCTATTTTTGAAGCAACACATGGAACAGCTCCGGATATTGCAGATCAAGATAAGGCTAATCCTTGCTCAGTTTTATTATCTGGCTGCATGCTTCTAGATTATATTGGTTGGACTGAGGCAGCTCAACTGATTACAAGTGCTATTGAGAAGACATTTAAAGCTGATATCTTTACAGCTGACTTAGCATTTGGGAAACAAGCTTATTCAACGAGTGCCTTTAGCAATCAAATTCTTTCAATTATGTGATTGTTTTTGCTCGAAAATGAAAATTAACGATTGAAAACACCATGAAAGAAATTTTCTGAAAATGTTGTAAATAACTAGAGACTAGTATTTGCTTATGTTTTGAAAAATGAAAATGACCAGTAAAATGAGAGACAAGCTTTCGAAAAACTTGTAGAAAGTACGTTTTAACCTTGATAATCTCAATTAGCTATGTTATAATTCTAAATTGTAAGGGTTATCATTGATAACTCAAATATTCCAAATGAAGAAGGAGAATCCATTATGGCTTCTAAAGATTTCCACATTGTTGCAGAAACAGGTATCCACGCACGTCCAGCTACTTTGCTTGTTCAAACAGCTAGCAAATTTGCTTCAGATATCACTCTTGACTACAAAGGTAAAGCAGTTAACCTTAAATCTATCATGGGTGTTATGAGCCTTGGTGTTGGTCAAGGTGCTGACGTAACTATCTCTGCAGAAGGTGCTGATGCTGATGACGCAATCGTAGCAATCGCAGAAACAATGACAAAAGAAGGATTGGCATAAGAATATGACAGAAATGCTTAAAGGAATCGCAGCATCTGATGGTGTTGCAGTTGCTAAGGCATATCTGCTTGTTCAACCGGACTTGTCATTTGAAACTGTAACAGTTGAAGATACAAGTGCAGAAGAGGCTCGTCTAGATGCTGCTCTAGCGGCGTCACAAGACGAGCTTTCTGTTATCCGTGAAAAAGCAGTTGAAAGCCTTGGTGAAGAAGCGGCAGCCGTTTTTGATGCTCACTTGATGGTTCTTGCTGACCCAGAAATGACTGGTCAAATTAAAGAAACTATCCGTGCTAAACAAGTTAATGCTGAAGCTGCTTTGACAGAAGTAACAGACATGTTTATCGCTATTTTTGAAGGTATGGAAGACAACCCATACATGCAAGAACGTGCAGCGGATATTCGTGACGTTACAAAACGTGTGCTTGCTAACTTGCTTGGTAAAAAATTGCCTAACCCAGCAACAATCAACGAAGAATCAATCGTTGTTGCTCATGACTTGACACCATCTGATACAGCTCAGTTGAACAAAAAGTACGTAAAAGCTTTTGTTACTAATATCGGTGGACGTACAAGTCACTCTGCAATCATGGCTCGTACACTTGAAATCGCAGCCGTTCTTGGTACAAATAACATCACAGAACTTGTCAAAGATGGCGACATTTTGGCGGTTTCAGGTATTACTGGTGAAGTTGTTATCAACCCAACTGAAGAGCAAATTGCTGAGTTTAAAGCAGCTGGTGAAGCTTACGCTAAACAAAAAGCTGAATGGGCTCTCCTTAAAGATGCTCAAACAGTTACTGCTGATGGAAAACATTTCGAATTGGCTGCTAACATCGGTACACCTAAAGACGTTGAAGGTGTAAATGATAACGGTGCAGAAGCAGTTGGTCTTTATCGTACGGAATTCTTGTATATGGATTCTCAAGACTTCCCAACTGAAGATGACCAATATGAAGCATACAAAGCAGTTCTTGAAGGTATGAACGGTAAACCTGTTGTCGTTCGTACAATGGATATCGGTGGGGATAAAGAACTCCCTTACTTCGATCTTCCTAAAGAAATGAACCCATTCTTGGGTTACCGTGCTTTGCGTATTTCTATCTCTGAAACTGGTAACCAAATGTTCCGTACACAATTGCGTGCCTTGCTTCGTGCATCTGTTCACGGTAAATTGCGTATCATGTTCCCAATGGTTGCTTTGTTGACTGAGTTCCGTACTGCTAAAGGTATTCTTGAAGAAGAAAAAGCTAAATTGGTTGCTGAAGGTGTTGCCGTTGCAGACGATATCGAAGTAGGTATCATGATTGAAATCCCTGCTGCAGCTATGCTTGCTGACCAATTTGCTAAAGAAGTTGATTTCTTCTCAATTGGTACAAACGACCTTATCCAATACACTATGGCTGCTGACCGTATGAACGAACAAGTTTCATACCTTTACCAACCATATAACCCATCAATCCTTCGTTTGATTAACAATGTTATCAAAGCGGCTCACGCTGAAGGTAAATGGGCTGGTATGTGTGGTGAAATGGCCGGTGACCAAACTGCTGTTCCACTTCTTGTCGGAATGGGCTTGGATGAGTTCTCAATGTCAGCGACATCTGTTCTTCGTACACGTAGCTTGATGAAGAAACTTGACACAGCTAAAATGGAAGAATATGCTAACCGTGCGCTTACTGAATGTTCAACAATGGAAGAAGTTCTTGAACTTTCAAAAGAATACGTTAACGTAGACTAATCATAAAAAGTGGAGGCCTAGGCTTTCACTTTTTTTATAACTAAACAGAGACAAAATAATTGACTCATTCATTGGTTAGGAGTAGAATACGGCTAACCTAGGTTAATAATTAAAACTATTTTTTGTCAAAATTTTCTGAATAATTCTCGTTTAAATCTTGGATTATTTCTAAAAAAATGATAAAATAGGTCTTATAATAGATAAAAGGAGTTACTATCTTGGCTAAACAATACAAAAACTATGTCAATGGTGAGTGGAAAACATCTGAAAACGAAATTACTATTTACGCACCTGCAAACGGTGAGGAACTTGGATCAGTTCCAGCGATGAGCCAAGCTGAAGTAGACGAAGTCTACGCAGCAGCTAAAGCAGCACTTCCAGCATGGCGTGCACTTTCATATGCTGAACGTGCAGCTTACCTTCATAAAGCAGCAGATATCTTGGAACGTGATGCAGAAAAAATCGGTCAAGTTCTTTCTAAAGAAATCTCTAAAGGTTTGAAATCTGCAATCGGTGAAGTTGTTCGTACTGCTGAAATCATCCACTATGCAGCTGAAGAAGGTTTGCGTTTGGAAGGTGAAGTACTTGAAGGTGGTGCATTTGACGCTGGTAGCAAGAAAAAAATCGCTGTTGTTCGTCGCGAACCAGTAGGTCTTGTCCTTGCTATCTCTCCATTTAACTACCCAGTAAACTTGGCTGGTTCTAAAATTGCTCCTGCCTTGATTGCTGGTGACGTTGTTGCCTTCAAACCACCAACACAAGGTTCTATCTCAGGTCTTCTTTTGGTTGAAGCATTTGTTGAAGCTGGTATCCCTGCAGGTGTCTTGAACTCTATCACAGGTCGTGGTTCTGTTATCGGTGACTACATCGTTGAACACAAAGCAGTTGATTTCATCAACTTCACAGGTTCAACTCCAGTTGGTGAAAATATCGGTCGTTTGGCAGCTATGCGTCCAATCATGCTTGAACTTGGTGGTAAAGATGCCGCTATCGTTCTTGAAGATGCTGATCTTGACTTGACTGCTAAAAACATTGTTGCTGGTGCCTTTGACTATTCAGGTCAACGTTGTACAGCTATCAAACGTGTTCTTGTAATGGATAGTGTTGCAGATGAATTGGTAGAAAAAGTAACTGCTTTGGTAGGTAATATCACTGTTGGTATGCCTGAAGAAAGCGCAAGCGTTACACCACTTATCGATACAAAAGCAGCTGACTTCGTTCAAGGTTTGATTAATGATGCCGTTGAACAAGGTGCTACTGCTAAAACTGAATTGAAACGTGAAGGCAACCTTATCTACCCAGCTGTCTTTGACCATGTAACAACTGACATGCGTCTTGCTTGGGAAGAACCATTTGGTCCAGTATTGCCATTCATCCGTGTATCTTCAGTAGAAGAAGCTATCAAGATTTCTAACGAATCAGAATTCGGACTTCAAGGTGCTGTCTTCACACAAGACTACCCACGTGCATTTGCAATTGCTGAACAACTTGAAGTTGGTACAGTTCACATCAACAACAAAACACAACGTGGTACAGATAACTTCCCATTCCTTGGTGTTAAAGGATCTGGTGCCGGAACTCAAGGTGTGAAATACTCTATCGAAGCTATGACTCGTGTGAAATCAACAGTATTTGATATCGCAAACTACTAAGAGTTTAGCTATTCAATCATTAAAAAGTGTAAAGAGTCCCCATTATAGGGACTCTTTTTCTTTTAAAATATGGTATAATAGAACTAAATTTCGAATATAGAGAGTTTTCTGACAATGAATAAATCTTATTTTTACTTGGTTATGAAGACGCATGAGTTAGAGGTGCCTTACACTGGGAAACTTCGTCGTGTGCGTGTTCTTCTGCCTAAGAACTATGAAACGGATACAGATCGTTCTTACCCTGTCGTGTATTTCCATGATGGTCAGAATGTTCTTTATAGTAAGGAGTCATTTTCTGGCTATTCTTGGAAGATTATCCCAACAATCAAGCGTAATCCTGATATTTCGCGTATGATTGTTGTAGCCATCGATAATGATGGTCCTGGCCGTATGAATGAGTATTCTGCGTGGAAATACCAAGAATCTAATATCCCTGGTGTTCAGTTCGGAGGCAAGGGAGTAGAGTATGCGGAGTTTGTCATGGATGTGGTAAAACCCTTTATTGACAAGGAGTACCGTACCCTCTCAGATCGTCAGCATACAGCTATGATTGGCTCATCTCTTGGTGGTAATATCACTCAGTTTATGGGGCTTGATTATAAGGAGCAGATTGGTTGTCTTGGGGTATTTTCTTCAGCCAACTGGTTGCATCAAGATGCCTTTGATCGTTACATGTCGCGTCAAAAGCTCGATGCAGATCAACGTGTCTACATTTATGTAGGGACTGAGGAAGCTGATGATACTGACAAGACCTTGATGGCTGGTAACATTAAGCAGGCTTATATTGACTCTTCATTGAGCTATTACCATGATTTGATTGCTCGTGGGGTTGATTTGGAAAATATCAAGATTCACATTCAGTCTGGTGCTGAACACAATGAAGAAGCTTGGGCTGAGAATTTACCAGACTGTCTTCGCTTTTTCGCTGAAAAGTGGGACTAGTCTATATTAACGCAAATTATTTTAATTTAGGAAAAGGTATATAAATATGAATATCGAACATCTTAGCCACTGGAGTGGTCAACTTAATCGTGAAATGTATGTTAACCGTTATGGGCACGCTGGTATCCCTGTTGTGGTTTTTGCTTCATCAGGTGGTAGCCATAACGAATACTATGACTTCGGTATGATTGATGCTTGTGCACGTTTTATCGAAGAAGGGCGCGTACAATTCTTTACGCTGTCAAGTGTGGACAGTGAAAGCTGGCTTTGTGATTGGAAAAATCCACACGATCGTGCTGAAATGCATCGTGCTTATGAACGTTATGTTATTGAAGAAGCTATTCCATTTATCAAACACAAAACTGGTTGGTTTGATCCAATGATGACAACAGGATGTTCAATGGGTGCTTACCATGCGCTTAATTTCTTCTTGCAACATCCTGATGTTTTCAATAAAGTAGTAGCTCTTAGTGGTGTCTACGATGCTCGTTTCTTTGTGGGTGAGTTTGGAGGGGATGAAGCTATTTACCAAAATTCCCCATCAGATTATATCTGGAACCAAAATGATGGTTGGTTTATCGACCGCTACCGTCAAGCTGAAATCATCGTATGTACAGGTCTTGGTGCTTGGGAACAAGATGGTCTTCCTTCTTACTATAAACTTAAGGAAGCCTTTGAACAAAAGAATATTCCAGCCTGGTTCTCTGAGTGGGGCCATGATGTCGCTCACGATTGGGAATGGTGGCGTAAACAAATGCCTTATTTCCTTGACAATATGAACCTATAATTTCTTTGTCTATCCTATCTAAATAACTATAAAAGAGGAATCACTAATGAATTATCTTGTTATTTCACCATACTATCCACAAAACTTCCAACAGTTTACAGTTGAACTTGCTAATAAGGGAATCACTGTTCTTGGTATTGGTCAAGAGCCTTATGAACAGTTAGATCAACCTTTGAAAGATGCTTTGACAGAGTACTTCCGTGTAGATAATCTGGAAAACTTGGATGAAGTTAAGCGTGCCGTAGCCTTTCTTTTCTACAAACATGGTCCAATCGATCGTATCGAATCTCATAATGAATACTGGTTGGAATTGGATGCTGCTCTTCGTGAACAGTTCAATGTTTTTGGTGCTAAGCCAGAAGACCTTAAGAAGACTAAATTCAAGTCTGAAATGAAGAAACTCTTCCAAAAAGCTGGTGTTCCAGTTGTGCCAGGTGCTGTCATTAAAACTGACGAAGATGTGGATAAAGCTGTGAAAGAAATCGGTCTTCCAATGATTGCTAAGCCAGATAATGGGGTTGGTGCAGCTGCAACCTTCAAACTTGAAACAGAAGATGATATCAATCATTTCAAGGCTGAGTGGGACCATGAAACAGTTTATTTCTTTGAAAAATTTGTAACTTCAAGTGAAATCTGTACTTTCGATGGTTTGATTGACCATGATGGTAATATTGTTTTCTCAACAACTTTCGATTATGCCCACACTCCACTTGACTTGATGATTTACAAGATGGATAATTCTTACTACGTTCTTAAGGATATGGATCCTAAGTTACGTAAGTATGGTGAGGCAATTGTCAAAGAATTTGGTATGAAGGAACGTTTCTTCCATATTGAGTTCTTCCGTGATGGTGACGATTATATTGCTATTGAATATAATAACCGTCCAGCAGGTGGTTTCACAATCGACGTCTATAACTATGCTCATTCGTTTGATTTGTACAAGGGCTATGCGGATATCGTTGCTGGCGAACCATTCCCAGCTTCTCAGTTTGAGCCACTTTACTGTTTGGCTACTTCACGTCGTGTAAGCTCACACTATGCTTACTCAGAAGAAGAACTTTTTGATAAGTATCGTGAACAACTTAAAGTTAAGAAAATCATGCCTGCAGCCTTTGCAGAGTTGCAAGGTGACTTCCTTTATATGTTGACAACTCCAAGTCGTGAGGAAATGGAACAAATGATTGAGGACTTTGGTAAAAAAGCCTAATCTGTATATGTTAAAAGCACTTCAGTTTACTCTGAAGTGCTTTTGTAATGGCTTATTTTTCGTGAAGCTCTTGGTTTTTAAGAACCAGTTCTGATACTTTAGCGAATTTTTTAAGTTTTTTGAGGTCTTCTGGATGAGTTACCAAGCTAATGACGCTACCTTCATTTCCCATACGGCCGGTACGACCTGCACGGTGAGTGTAGGCTTCACGGTCTCGAGGAATATCGAAGTTGATGACCACTTCCAGATTTTCAATATCGATGCCTCGTGCCAAGAGGTCAGTACCTAGTAAGAGTGAAATCTCATGGTTCTTGAATTTTTCTAAGATAACCTTACGGAATTTGACGTTGATGTCACTAGCCAATGATACTGCTGAAGCTCCGTTAAATTGGAGGCGCTCTTCAGTAGCCCCAAGGTCAGAAAGACTGTTGAAAAAGACAAGGCCACGGAAATCAGGAATATTGGAGAACTTACGAAGAAGTTCGACACGGTTACGTTTATCAACACTGATATAATAATGTTTAATAGTATCTAATTCCTGATCAGATAAGTCATAAACGATAGTATTTTCGACAAGAACTTGATCGTCAATTTTGTTGGTTGCCGAAATATAGATCATTTGATGATCACGAGGAACATGGTGGCTGATTTTTGTCACAAAGTGGTATTGGCTATCACTGAGAAGCTCATCAAATTCATCGAGGACGATGGTGTTGACATTCATCATCTTGATTTTTTTGAGTTTAATCAGCTCAAAAACACGGCCAGGGGTTCCGATGAGAATTTCTGGTCCTTTCTTCAGGCGTTCAATTTGTCGTTTTTGACTAGAGCCAGAAAGGAAGAGTTGGGCAGTGAGTCCTAGTGGCTCAGCCCATTGTTTGGTTACATCAAAAATCTGTCCAGCAAGTTCAGAATTAGGTGCTAGGATAAGCAGTTGTTGAGCTTTTTTTGGCTTGAGTGAAAGAAGAAGTGGAAGAAGGTAGGCAAGGGTTTTACCTGTTCCTGTAGGACTGATACCTAGGACATTGTCTCCTTCAGTGATTGGTGCAAAGAGTTCTTTTTGAATGGCAGTCTCTGTAGTGATTCCTTTTTCTTTAAGGAGGTCTTGCCATTGTTCAGGAAAGTTTTTAAACATAAAAGTCTCATTTTCTATATGGATTTGCTTTTATTATATCATGATTTAGTGTAGAATAGATAAGAAAGACTATATTAGATAGGAATTTACCATGCCTAAAAAACCGATTATTATTGGGGTTACGGGTGGCTCTGGTGGCGGTAAGACCAGTGTTTCTCGTGCCATTCTATCAAATTTTCCAGATGAGAAAATTGCCATGATTGAGCATGATTCTTATTATAAGGATCAGTCACATTTGACTTTTGAAGAGCGTGTGTCAACGAACTACGACCATCCTTTTGCCTTTGATACAGATCTTATGATTGAACATATCAATGAGCTGATTGCTGGGCGTCCTGTAGATATTCCGATTTATGACTACACCCAACACACTCGCAGTGAAAAGACTTATCGTCAGGAACCACAGGATGTCTTCATTGTTGAAGGGATTTTGGTACTTGAGGATAAACGTTTGCGTGATTTGATGGATATCAAGCTTTTTGTAGATACTGATGATGACATTCGTATTATCCGTCGTATCAAGCGTGATATGGAAGAGCGTGGCCGTAGCTTGGATAGTATCATTGAGCAATATATCAGTGTGGTTAAACCTATGTACCACCAGTTTATCGAACCTACGAAACGCTACGCAGATGTGGTGATTCCTGAAGGTGTCACAAATACTGTTGCTATCGACTTGATTAATACTAAGGTAGCAAGCATTTTGAAAGAAAGTCAGAAAGCCTAAGCAGGAGCTTGGCTTTTTTGGTATAATTGAAACGTTATGATTATTTTACAAGGAAACAAGATTGAGCGCTCTTTCTCAGGAGATGTGCTCTTTGATAATATTAATATTCAGGTAGATGAACGTGATCGTATTGCCCTGGTTGGCCGTAACGGTGCTGGGAAATCAACCTTATTGAAAATCTTGGTTGGAGAGGAAGCGCCGACGAGTGGTGAAATCAATACAAAACGTGATTTGAATTTGTCTTACTTGGCTCAGGATAGTCGCTTTGAGTCTAGCAATACCATCTATGCAGAAATGTTAAATGTCTTTGCAGACTTACGTGCAGATGAAAAACGTCTTCGTGACATGGAAATGAAGATGGCCGAGTTGACTGGGGCAGAATTGGACAAGTTAATGACTGACTACGATCGCCTTTCCGAGGATTTCAGACAGCGTGGTGGTTTTACCTATGAATCTGATATCAGAGCTATTCTCAATGGTTTTAAGTTTGATGAAAGCATGTGGGAGATGCCCATTTCCGATCTTTCTGGAGGGCAAAACACGCGCCTGGCTTTGGCGAAAATGCTGCTTGAGAAGCCTGAGCTCTTGGTACTGGACGAACCGACCAACCACTTGGATATCGAGACCATTGCCTGGTTGGAAAATTACTTGGTCAATTATCAGGGAGCTCTAATCATTGTCAGTCACGACCGTTATTTTTTGGACAAGGTGGCGACAGTAACCCTGGATTTGACCAAACATAGTTTAGATCGTTATGTCGGAAACTATTCAAAATTCATGGATCTCAAGGCTGAAAAATTGGCTACTGAAGCAAAGAACTTCGAAAAGCAACAAAAGGAAATTGCTAAGCTGGAGGACTTTGTTAATCGTAATATTGTCCGTGCCTCTACAACTAAACGTGCTCAAGCCCGTCGTAAACAGCTAGAGAAAATGGAACGTCTGGATAAGCCAACAGAAGGTCAAAAGTCAGCTAATATGACTTTCCATGCGGATAAGGTCTCTGGGAATGTGGTCTTGACTGTGAGGGATGCTGCCATTGGTTATGACGATGAGATTCTCTCAGAGCCGATTTCCCTGGATGTTAAGAAGATGGATGCCATTGCTATTGTGGGACCTAATGGTATAGGGAAAACAACCTTTATCAAGTCGGTAGTAGGTAAGCTGCCATTTATCAAGGGAACATCAACTTATGGTGCCAATGTTGAAGTGGGTTACTATGACCAAACCCAATCTGCCTTGACACCGTCCAACACTGTTCTTGATGAGTTGTGGAATGATTTTGCGACAACTCCTGAAGTTGAGATTCGTAACCGTCTGGGAGCCTTTCTCTTCTCAGGAGATGATGTCAAAAAGTCGGTTTCTATGCTTTCGGGTGGTGAGAAGGCTCGCCTGCTCCTAGCTAAATTATCAATGGAAAACAACAATTTCCTCATCCTAGATGAGCCGACCAACCACTTGGACATTGATAGTAAGGAAGTCTTGGAAAATGCCCTCATTGACTTTGATGGAACGCTTCTTTTTGTCAGCCACGACCGTTACTTTATCAACCGAGTGGCAACCAAAGTGATGGAAATTTCTGAGGATGGAGCAACCATTTATCTTGGAGACTACGATTACTACCTTGAGAAGAAGGCGGAGCTTGAAGAGTTAGCACGTCTTGAGGCAGAGGAAAATCAAGTATCAGAGGAAGTCCAAGTGGCTTCAGCGGGTGCTAGTGATTATCAAGCTCAAAAAGCCAATCAAAAAGAGATGCGTAAACTAAGTCGACGCATTGAGCAAATTGAAAATGAGCTAGAGACAATTGAGGAACGCTTGGAGGAAATTTCTGCTGCCATGCTTGAAACAAATGAAGTGGTGGAATTGTCTGACTTGCAGAAAGAGCTGGATGACTTATCAGTTTCTCAAGAAGCTCTGATGGAAGAGTGGAGTGATTTATCAGAACAATTGGAAGGTTAAGGGATGATGAGAACCTTTTCATGTTTTGAGTTGTGAAAGGCTTACATGTTGGTATAATAGTCTTAGTATATAAAAGGAGACTAACTTTATGAACAAAGTAAAGAAAAAGTGTATCGTAACACAACATCTTTCAACATGATGGCATGGGGATCATTTGCCTTCTTCGTAATCTTGATGTTGGTAGGCCTCTATACCCTTAAAGAGCTTTTGATGGTTAAGGGTTACTACCTCATGGGATGTGTAGGATTGATTTCATCATCATTTACAGTATCTAAGGTTGTCCGTGATAACCAAGAAGATGAAGAAAACTATAACAAACTCATCGCTCAACAAACTTTCGAACAATAAGAAGAGAAGCCTGAAAAGGCTTTTTCTTTTTGCAGAAAATGCACAAATATTCTGACTCTTTCCTAGTGGAAGTGTTATAATGGAGTGAAGAGGGTTAGATGATTTTGGAATGAGTAAGTCCAATTCATCAGCCTCAATGCCTTATAAGACTAATTATCGTATAAGAATGCGTTAGTGAAAAGGTAGGTAATATTATGGAATTCAAAGTGAAAGATGGTCAAATCATCTATTATCGTGATCTCGGTAAAGGCTTTCCAATTGTTTTTTTGCATGGCAATAATTTGTCAGGAAATTACTTTGGTAAGCAAGGAATTCTGTATCGAGACTATCGTTTAATTTTCATTGATAGTCGTAATCACGGCAGGTCCAGTCGTCAAAGTGTTAAGATGACCTTTGAACAGATGGCTGCCGATTTGGAGGAAATTTTGCAATATTTGAATATCAAGAAGGCCTTATTTGTCGGTCATAGTGACGGTGCCAATTTGGCTATGGTTTATGCTAGTCGTTATCCTGACCGGATTGCAGGGCTCTTGCTTAATGCGGGAAATATGACCTTTAATGGGTTGACGAGACGCTCAAGATTCGCGGTCTATATACAATATCTTTGCTTAAAAGCCTTGTCACCATTTTCATCTAAAATGGATATCATGGCTCAGGTAACGGGGCTTATGCTTCATGACTTGCCACTAGATAGGGAACGTCTACATCAGGCTGCCTATCCTGTTTGGGTAGTTATGGGGCAAAGGGATGTTATCAGTATCAGGCATTCTAGGGAGATTTCGGAACTCTTTCCAATTCATAAGCTTTATGTCCAACGTCGAGAAGGGCATCGTCTAGCTCAACGTAAATATAAGATTTTCAATCAAATGATTCGTGAGCTTGTGAGAATTAGTCGAAAAGAGGTGGTGGCATGAAGCGTCTTTTAGAGAGACTTCAACCTTTAAAAGCGGCCGTTAAATCTATCTTCTTTATCTCGATTACGGTTCTTGTCGTCATAGAATTGGTTCGCCTCAAACGGACCATCACTTTAGAGTCACTTGAGTCAGCTCTGGGCGGTTTGTCTATTTGGCATCTTGTTTTGATGGCTATCATCGGACTAGTCGCTGTCTCCCCTATGCTCTTTTATGACATTATACTGAATAAGGAGCTAGAAACGGATTATTCCAAATCCTATATCTTAGAAACTAGTTGGGCTGTTAACACCATTAATAATTTAGCTGGTTTTGCTGGTTTGGTCGATGTGGGTCTGAGATATTCCTTTTATTCTGAGGATGGGCAGGAAAAGACGGGTGTTAAGGCACTTTCTCGTTTATTGCCTTACTTTATGTCGGGCCTATCCCTTTTAAGTGGTTTGGTATTCGCTGTCTTTTGGTTCTTCCCTCTAAGTCCAGATTTAAGAAAGTATTGGTTACTGTTATTGGGGATTTTCCTTTATCTGCCTTTTATTTTCTTTGTTTCTAGTCGTGAAAAATTAGCCTATTTTGGTCAAGTACCATTGAAAACGAGGCTAAGTCTTCTTTTAGCTTCGACAGCTGAATGGGGAACGGCCCTTGGAAGCTTTGTAAGTGTAGCTTATTTAATGGGCTTGCATGTTCCTCTTTATAATTTGATTCCTCTTTATTTCCTAGCAGTTATTATTGGTATCTTCTCTATGATTCCGGGTGGGATTGGTAGTTTCGATTTGATTGTGATTACCGGTCTGACCTCTATGGGGGTTAGCAATGCTCTAGCGGTTAGTCTGCTCTTGCTCTTTCGTTTAACCTACTACATTATTCCTTTCTTGTTAGGTGTTGTCTTCTTTTTCAAACACATGGGAGGGCGTATCAACGAGAAATACTTCAAACTTTCTTCACGAGTATTTGGTGGAAGTCTCCACCGCTTTCTTGTGTATTTGCTACGTTTTTCAGGGATTTTCTTGATTTTGTCAGCCTTAATCCCAGAACGCTTGGCAAATGTCTACTTTATTAGCCGTTTTAATCCTATTCAGGAACAGTTGATTTGGCAATTCCCAAGTATCCTATTTGGAACTCTATTCATTTTCATGGCTCGGCTCATCAGGCGTCGGGTTAAGGGAGCTTTCATTACTTCCTTAATAACCTTTGTCTTGACCTTGATTTATGTCAATCTCAATGGTATTTCTTGGGCCATGTCTTTCCTAATTGTACTCTCTTTGGTGCTTATGTTGATCATCAGAAAGAGGTTGTATCATCGTTACTTTGTTTATAGTTGGGAAGACAAAACAAAGGATTTCCTTTTCCTAGCCTTTACTATTCTGGTTCTTCTTGTTCTGGGTGGCAGCGGTTTTTGGTCTCATTTATTGCCACCTAAGAACCGGGATGTTCTTGGACATTTTGTTCATATTTGGTTTGATATTTTACTGGCATCAGTTATCATTGCAACTATTGTTTGGGGAGTCTTGAGAATTTTGGCACCCCGCAGGACTTTTGGTCAAAGTATGGATGATGAGCGCTTCACAGCTCTCCTTGAGAAATATGGGGGTGCATCAGAAAGTGCCTTGGCTTATTTACATGATAAACGCCTCTTTTGGTATCGTGTCGATGGACAAGACCAGGTAGTTTTCCAATTTGCACAAACCAGCAATAAGTGTGTGGTTATGGGAAATCCAATTGGTAATGAAAATTATTATCGTCCAGCTTGGGAATCTTTCTTGAAGACACTATCAGATTGGAATTTACAAGCCTTGTTTTATGAGGCAGACGAGAGTATTACCCTGATGCTTCATGATTATGGCTTTGATTTTATGAAATTTGGGGAAAACGCCATGGTTGATTTGACGACATTCTCTGTCGATGGTAAGCATGGTAAGAAGTTCCGTAAACCAACCAATCGTGTCGAAAAAGCAGGTTTCCAGTTTAAGTTACTTGATCCTCCATTTTCAGAGACTCAGATGCAAGAAATGAAGGCTGTCTCAGATATTTGGCTTAACGGTCGTAAGGAGAAGGGGTTCTCTCTTGGTTTCTTTGATGAAGCTTATCTGCAGCAGGCACCGATTGCTATTGTTGAGAGTGAGGATGGAGAAATTGTAGCCTTTGCTAATATCATGCCAACCAAAAACAAACGGGTGGCGACGATAGACCTTATGCGTTATGATTTTGAAAAGGCACCTGAAGGTATTATGGATTACCTCTTTGTCAAACTCTTCCAGTATTTCCAAGCAGAAGGAAAGCAATACTTTGATATGGGGATGGCTCCACTCGCGAATGTGGGTACTGAAGAAGATAGTTTCTTGGAAGAGAAGGTTGCCAATTTGGTCTATGTCTTTGCGCAGCGTTTTTACTCTTTTAGTGGGCTCCAACGTTATAAGGAGAAGTTTTCTCCAATATGGTCTCCAAAATACATTGTTTATCCTAAACGAACTTGGCTCTTGTTTGATATGATTGCCATTTTAAGGATTGATAATCGTAAAATTGAAGACAGATTGAAGAAAAGACGTCTTTGGAAATAGATATAAAAAATAGCGAAACCCCAGGGTTTCGCTATTTTGCTATGTTCTAAAATTATTTCTCAAATTCTGCTTTTGATTTAGTATCTGCGTATTCTTCAGCAATCTCACTTGAGAGAATGTCATCGTAACTTGGCAATTCAATGTCTTGGCCATATTTGTTACGAAGGGCAGTTGTAACCAAACGGTAGGCAAGGTTGGCGTTACGAGAAAGAATTGGTCCATGGAAGTAGCTACCATAAACATTTTTATAGTGGACACCCTCAGTACCATCTTCCTTGTTATTACCATTACCGTAGACCACTTTGCCAAGTGGTTTTTCATCATCAGAAAGGAAGGTACGCCCTTGGTGATTTTCAAAACCATAGTAAGTTTCATCAAACTCTTCGTTATGGATTTTGATATCACCAATGTAACGGTTATTTTCTTGATTAAGGGTGTAGTGACCCATGACGCCGATACCATCAATACGGACACCGTTAGCCTGGATGTAATATTGTCCAAGAAGTTGGAAACCACCACAGATGGCTAGGATTACTTTATTATCTTGGATGAATTGACCAATGGCATCACGTTTAGAGGGGAGATCTTTGGCAACGATAGATTGTTCGTAGTCTTGACCACCTCCAAAGAAGACCATGTCGTAGTGGTCCTTGTCGAAGTCATCACCAACTGAAACGATGTCGAAGGTCATCTTAGCACCAAGTTTTTCACCCACATATTTGATCATAAGGACATTACCGTTGTCACCGTAGGTATTGAGCAGATTACCATAAAGGTGGGCAACATTTAGGTCATAGGTGTAGTCACGATTTTCTGGAGATTTGAGTGAAGTATAGGTCATTAGTTCATCTCCTTTCCGACAGCATGACGTTGAGCAAGAATATCACGGAATTCAAGCATGGCAGTATAGGTCGCCAAGATATAGGCATGATCGCAATCTTGTTTTTCAATCAAGGCCATAATATCTTCAAGTTTTTCTGCTTGCGTAATCTTATCCTCTGGATAGCCAGTCACACGAAGGCGGCGGGCAATTTCAGAATGGCGTACACCACCAGCATTAATCTCAGGGATATCCATTTCGAGAATACTTTCAAAGTTGGCATCCCAAATCCAGCTGGTGTCAATGCCATCAGCATAGTTAGCATTAAGTAGGACTGACAAGCTAAATGGATAATCGGCAAGTTTAATCATGTCAAGAGCTTGGCTGGCTCCTACGGGATTCTTAATTAGTACGAGGGTACATGATTTGTCACCAATCTTAAAGGTTTCTTGGCGTCCAAAGACAGCACGACTCTTATCAAAACCAGCTTTGATTTGCTCTGGAGCCACTCCGAAGAATTCAGCGACAGAAACAGCAGCAAGGGCATTGTAGATGTTATAAAGACCACCGACATTAATCTTGTAATCTTGTCCATCAATGACAAATTCAGAAGTAGTGTTGGTGATTTTAGTCAACTCTGTCAGCTTATAATCTAATTCTGGACGGTGGAAGTCGCAGTTAAGGCACACATAGTCTCCCAAGTTAGCGTAAGTATTAAGGCGATACTGAAGAATACTCTCACATTTAGGGCAGACAATACCTTCAGTATTATAATGAGCCAGCTCTGGATCATGTTTTTCAGTGTCAAAACCGTAGAAACGCACGGGATTGACTACCTCTTTAGAATTGAAAAGAGGACTGTCTCCATTAGCCAAAATAGTAGCCTCAGGCGCCTTAGCAGCACCATCTAAAATCATCTGATAAGTGGTATAGATTTCACCATAGCGGTCCATTTGGTCACGGAAAATATTTGTGAAAACAAAAAGACTTGGAGTGATGTATTCAGTGATTTTTGGAAGGCTGGCCTCGTCAATTTCCAAGACAGCAATTTTCTTACCAGACTTGGCTTTTTTAGCTGTTAGGAAAGTAGAAGTGATCCCTGTGATCATGTTGGCCCCACTAGGATTGGTCACAATCTCACCAAAAGCTTCTTTAAGAATACCTACTGTCAAAGCTGTTGTCAGAGTCTTACCGTTGGTTCCAGTGACAACGACAATCTCGTAGTTCTTGGCTAAAGTGTCTAAAATATCTTTGTCAAATTTAAGGGCAATTTTTCCAGGCAGGGTTGAACCACGTCCCAATTTTGAAAGGACGAAATGGCTAGCTTTACCCGCCAGAATTCCCATGGTAGTTTTCATAGTCATGAATTTATTTTATCACAAAAAGTAGTGATTGTAGTCTCAAAATAGTTAGAATTCGTGGTATAATAGAAACTGTTTAAAAATTAAAAGAAAGTGTGATATGTATGGGAATACTTTCGTCCATTGATATTGATTTTTGGCGGTCACTCTTCGATAGTCCGCTGAAAGTTATCGTCAATAGTTTGGACATATTGATTGTTGCTTTTTTAATTTATCGCTTTATTAGGGCCCTACGAGGGACAAAAATTATGACCCTTGTTCAAGGGGTTGTCTTATTTATTTTTGTCAAACTGATTTCTGATTTTATAGGCTTCACGACGATTTCTTATTTGATGAATCAGGTCATCAACTATGGAGCCATTGCGGCGGTTGTGATCTTTGCGCCAGAGCTTCGTTCTGCACTTGAAACCTTTGGGCGTACGCCTCAGCATTTTTTGCAAAGTAAAGAGGTTAGTTCAGACGAGAAGTTGGTTCAAGCCTTTGTTAAAGCTGTTAAGTACATGAGTCCTCGTAAGATTGGGGCCTTGGTTTCTATTGAACAGACTCAGACCTTACAAGAGCAGATTGCGACGGGGATTCCGCTTGATGCGGTGGTGACTGGGGAACTATTAATTAATATTTTCATCCCAAATACACCGCTTCATGATGGAGCAGTTATCATCAGAGATAACAAGGTTGCGACGGCTTGTTCTTATCTGCCATTGACGGAATCTAATAAGATTTCCAAAGAGTTTGGAACTAGGCACAGAGCTGCCATTGGTCTTTCAGAACAAACAGATGCGCTTACCTTTGTTGTTTCCGAGGAGACTGGTGCGATTTCCATTGCTTACAAGGGAAATTTCATACACGATCTCTCCGTTCAAGAATTTGAAGAAGAGTTGAGTCTTATCTTGTTGAAAGAACAAGAACCACGTCAGTCATTCTTCCAACGTTGGATTGGAGGTAGCAAAAAATGAAGTGTTTTGTAAATTTCTTTAAAAACGATCGTTTATGGCAGATACTAGTTGCACTCTTCTTTGCTGTAGTACTCTTTTTCACAGCCTGGTCGGGGAACGCGCAAAATAAACAGAATAGTTCAAGTGCATCTAATACCTTTACACAAACCATTGAGTCGGTTCCTGTGGATATAAAATATGATAGTGATAAGTACTTTATCAGTGGTTATTCCTATGATGCCGAAGTCTATTTGACGGCGACAACACAGCTGGCTTTAACGACTGAGACAAGTAGTGATACACGTCACTTTAAATTAGTTGCTGATTTGTCAAATTTAGGCCAAGGAACCAGTCGAGTACCTATTCAGGTTAAGGATCTTCCAGCCGGAATGTCTGCGCAGGTATCTCCATCAACCTTGACGGCAACTATTGGCAAAAAAGCCAGCAAGACCTTTGATGTAGTAGCTAATATTACATCAGATAAGTTGGCAAATGGTTATGAAGTGAAAAAAGTTAGCCTGGATGAAACCAAGGTAGAAGTGACGTCGAGTGAAGATATCATTAACCAGATTGACCATGTTCAAGCAGTATTGGAAGGTGATTCCAACCTGTCTGAAGATTATGATGGTAACCTGGTTCTTCAAGCCGTTTCGGCAAATGGAACAGTCCTAGCAAGTTCTATCTCACCAGCTAAGGTACACGCCAAGATTAATTTGAGAAAATTAAGCAAATCTGTTCCTGTCAAGGTTGAACTGACTGGAGATAAGGCTAGCAATGTGTCTAATATCAGCTATAGCTTTGATCGTGGGCATGTGACTATCGTTGGTAGCCAAGAAGCTATGGATAAGATTGATAGCATCACAGTCCCTGTGGACATTAGCCAAGTGACTAAGGATACTTCAAAAACAATAGACCTTAAGGCAGAAGGTGTTACGGTTCAGCCTGGCACTGTTAAGGTTAACTTAAAAGTCACGCAAAAATAGGGGAGTTACATTTTCCCCAAATTCATGTATAATGGATGGGACTGAGAGGGCCTAATCTCATAAAAATGTAACCAATTAAAAATGTTTAAAATCAAGGGTTGAAAATATTGGCGAAATCTTATAAAGTTAGATTATCTAGATAGATTTCACTAGATTGACTCTTGCTAAACAGCATCACAGTTTAAGGAGGATTTAGTGCTCAAGCACTAATAATAAAATTATGGGTAAATATTTTGGAACAGACGGTGTTCGTGGAGAAGCAAACGTTGAACTTACGCCTGAATTGGCCTTTAAATTAGGTCGTTTTGGTGGTTATGTGCTTAGCCAACATGAGACTGGCCGTCCTAAAGTTTTTGTGGCACGTGATACACGTATTTCTGGTGAGATGTTGGAATCTGCCTTAGTAGCAGGTTTGCTCTCAGTGGGTATTGAAGTCTACAAACTTGGAGTACTTGCAACACCTGGTGTCTCATATTTGGTTCGTACAGAAAATGCAAGTGCCGGTGTTATGATTTCAGCCAGCCATAATCCAGCTCTTGATAATGGCATCAAGTTCTTTGGTGGTGATGGCTTTAAATTGGATGATGCGCGTGAAGCGGAAATTGAAGCCCTTCTCGATGCTGCAGAAGATACGCTTCCACGCCCTTCAGCTGAAGGACTTGGAACCCTTGTGGATTATCCAGAGGGTCTTCGTAAATACGAAAAATTCTTGGTGGCTACAGGTGTTGACCTTGGTGGCATGAAAGTTGCCTTGGATGCGGCCAACGGTGCGGCTGCGGTATCTGCACGTAACATTTTCCTTGATTTGAACGCAGAAATCGCTGTCATTGGTGACCAACCTGATGGCCTTAACATCAATGCTGGTGTTGGTTCGACACACCCAGAGCAGTTGCAAGCCTTGGTTAAAGAAACTGGCTCAGCTATCGGTCTTGCCTTTGATGGTGACAGTGACCGTCTCATCGCTGTTGATGAAAATGGTGATATTGTTGATGGTGACAAGGTGATGTACATCATCGGTAAACATTTGTCACAAAAGGGCGAGTTGTTTAAAAATACCATTGTGACAACAGTTATGTCAAACCTTGGTTTCCACAAGGCACTTGACCGTGAAGGTATTAACAAGGCAGTGACTGCTGTTGGTGACCGTTACGTTGTCGAAGAAATGCGTAAAAACGGCTACAACCTTGGTGGTGAACAATCTGGACACGTTATTATCATGGATTACAACACAACTGGTGATGGCCAATTGACAGCAATCCAATTGACTAAAGTCATGGTTGAAACAGGTAAGAGCTTGTCTGAATTGGCTTCAGAAGTGACTATCTATCCACAAAAATTGGTTAATATCCGTGTGGAAAATAGCATGAAAGATAAGGCTATGGAAGTTCCTGCAATTGCGGCTATCATTGAAAAAATGGAAGCTGAGATGGCTGGAAATGGCCGTATCTTGGTTCGTCCAAGTGGTACAGAACCTCTCCTTCGTGTTATGGCAGAAGCACCAACAGATGATGAAGTGAATTACTACGTTGATACGATTGCTGATGTTGTTCGTGCAGAAATTGGATTGGACTAAGTATGATAGCTAAACTGAGAGCCTTCATGGCTACCGAAGTTTTCAAGTACCTTTTCTTTGGTGTCTTGGCAACTTTGGTCTATATGGTTAGTCGTACTTTGATTTTCCAGTTTACTCAACAAGGAGCACTTTCAGCAGTCTTAGCAAATGCGATTGCCATTATCTTTGCCTTTTTTACAAATGACATGTTTGTCTTTAATCAGGAAAAGACAGGTATGGTCACGCGCTTTGTTAAGTTCGTGGGAGCCCGCCTCTTGACCTTGGTCTTGGATTTGGCTCTGGCCTATTTCTTGGTTGATACCTATCCAGAAATTATTGGTCAATTTGTTGGTCATAGTCATGCTTGGGTAAATGGTATCGAGAGTTTGTTCTCTCAGGTCCTTATCATTGTATTGAACTACATTATTTCTAAATTTTTCGTCTTTACAGGCGAGAAAGTATAAACAAAAAGGAAGTTGTTAGGAAATGTGTTAAAAGCATTTCTTACCAACCTCCTTTTTTGATATAATTGAAGAGACTTAAAAAAATAGAAAGATGAAACATGTACGTACAATTATCTCAACGCCTCAAGGACGTAGCAACCTACGTTCCCAAAGGCGCAAAACTCTTGGATGTAGGCAGTGATCATGCCTATCTTCCGATTTATTTACTTGAAAAAGGTTTGATTACTTCAGCTATTGCTGGTGAAGTGGTAAAAGGCCCTTATGAATCTGCTCTTGCTAATGTCTCAGCTTCTGGTTTCCAAGATAAAATCGACGTGCGCTTGGCTAATGGCTTGGCTGCCTTCGAACCTGCTGATGAGGTAACAACTATCACGATTTGTGGCATGGGAGGACGTCTTATTGCGGATATCCTAGATGCTGGAAAGGAGAAACTCAAGGGAGTAGACCGTCTGATTTTACAACCAAATAATCGTGAAGATGATCTCCGTATTTGGTTGATGGAAAATGGCTTTAAGATTGTTGCCGAATCCATCATGACTGAAAATGGCAAATACTACGAAATAATGGTGGCAGAAGCTGGACATATGAGCCTTTCAGACAAGGAAGTGCGTTTTGGTCCTCATCTCATGAAAGACCAATCTCAGGTTTTCCAGCTCAAATGGCAGAGAGAAATCAATAAACTAGAGATTGCTTTAGGCTCCATTCCTCTTGCCAATCAGACTGACCGTGCAGCTATTGAAGATAAAATTCAAACCATTAAGGAGGTTTTGAACCATGTTAGCTAGTGAACTTATCAAGACTTATGAAGAATTTTGTCCACAGGAGCTTTCCATGGAAGGTGATGTGGTTGGTTTACAGATTGGCAGTCTGGACAAGGAAATTCAGAAGGTCATGGTTACCTTGGATGTTCGTGAAAATACAGTAGTTGAAGCTATTGAAAAAGGTGTGGACCTCATCATTGCTAAACATGCTCCAATTTTCCGTCCAGTTAAGGATTTGGTGTCTTCGCCTGACCGAGATATTTTGCTCGACCTGGTTAAGCATGATATTGCAGTCTATGTGAGTCATACTAATATTGATGTCGTTAATGATGGCCTTAATGATTGGTTATGTGACTTACTTGACATTAAAGACACCACATATTTAACGCAGACTTCTGAAAATCATGGAATTGGTCGAGTGGGTGATATCGTGCCACAGACCATTGAAGAACTTGCTCTTAAAGTAAAAGCAGTTTTTGGCTTGGACAGTGTTCGCTTGGTGCGTTATGACCATGATAATCCTCTTGTTAGCCGTGTGGCTATTTGTGGGGGTAGTGGTCAAGGATTTTACAAGGATGCTTTGAAAAAGGGCGCACAAGTCTTTATCACTGGTGATGTTTACTACCATACAGGGCAAGAAATGATTACTAATGGTCTCTTGGCTATTGACCCTGGGCACCATATTGAAGCCCTCTTTATCTCAAAGATTGCTGAAAAACTTGAGGCTTGGAAACGTGAGCATGATTGGAATGTGACCATACTTGAGAGTCAGTCCTCAACTAATCCTTTTGATCATTTGTAGGAGGATGTGTCTTTGACTTGGCTTTTACATCAAAATGTGGTCTTTTTGGCCTTACTTGCAGGTCTTTTTACTTGGGGCTGTACCATTGTCGGTTCGGCCATTGTTTTCTTCTTCAAGAATATTAGTCGTAAATTGTTAGATATCATGATGGGCTTTGCGGCTGGTGTCATGATTGCGGCCTCTTTTTGGTCACTTTTGGATCCCTCTTTAACCTATGCGACTCAAAATGGCTATGGGAAATGGTCCTGGTTCCCTGCAGCAGCTGGCTTCTTGCTTGGTGGTGTTGCCCTCCGTTTAATTGATGCCGTCGTTCCTCATTTGCATTTAGGAAATGACATCTCAAAAGCAGAAGGGATTCAACCTCGTAAGAAAAAGTTGTCTAAAACAGCCCTGCTCTTTTTGGCTATCACAATCCATAATTTTCCAGAGGGATTAGCCAGTCGGTGTGACTTTCGGAGCCTTGGCTGGCGGTAATATGACACTTGCAGGTCTCATGGGAGCCATTGGTCTAGCTATCGGTATTGGTTTGCAGAATGTCCCTGAAGGTGCAGCCCTCTCTATTCCTATTCGAGCAGATGGAAAATCTCGTATCAAGGCCTTTTATTGGGGATCTATGTCAGCCATCGTGGAGCCTATAGGGGCTGTTATGGGAGCTGCTCTTGTTATGTGGATGATGGCGATTATTCCTTATGCTTTGGCTTTTGCGGCTGGTGCCATGATCTTTGTGGTAACGGAGGAATTGATTCCTGAATCACAAACCAATGGTAATACTGACGTCGCCACCTTAGGACTCATGGTTGGCTTTGTCGTCATGATGGTCATGGACGTGGCCTTAGGTTAAAAATACTAGAGAGCTGTGCCTATTGATATAGGACTCAGCTCTTTTCAAATAGATGGAGTAAAAAATGAAAATAGCAATTGTTGGTGCAGGTATCGTCGGTTCAACGGCTGCCTACTACTTATCAAAAGAAAAAGACGCAGAGGTTACAGTATTTGATCATGGTCTCGGGCAAGCCACCAAGGCGGCAGCAGGGATTATCAGCCCCTGGTTTTCCAAGCGTCGTAATAAAGCCTGGTATCGAATGGCCCGTTTGGGAGCCGATTTTTACCAAGATTTAGTTTCAGATCTTGAAAATGATGGTTATGACACGAGCTTCTATGATCAGTCTGGTGTAGCCCTTCTCAAGAAAGATGATAGTAAGTTGGACGGTTTGTATCAGCATGCAGAAACTAGGCTAGAAGAATCACCCATTATTGGTGAACTCTCTATAAAAAATGCTGCCGTCCTCCCTGAATTTACTGGATTTGACCGTTATCTCTATGCTTCTGGAGGTGCCAGAGTGGAGGGTGCAGAATTGACAGCTACTTTGATTGAGGCCTCAGGTTTTGAAAAGGTAGAGGGGCCAGTCACACTATCTCCTCTTGACAATGGCACTTACGAGATTAATGGTCAAACTTTTGATAAGGTCATTCTCGCTTGTGGTGCCTGGCTAGGTCAAACGCTTGAACCCCTTGGTTTTGAAGTAGATGTTCGCCCCCAAAAGGGGCAATTGCGCGACTACTTCTTTGAGGGCATGGATACTGGTAGATTACCTGTTCTGATGCCAGAGGGCGAATTGGATGTCATTCCTTTTGCTGGTGGAAAGATTTCGGTAGGGGCCAGCCATGAAAATGACCAAGGCTTTGATTTGACAGTTGATGAGACTGTACTTGCAAGTCTGGAGGAAGAGGCTAAGACCTATTTCCCTGATTTAAGTACTGCCAAGTCCTTCTCAGAACGTGTGGGAACTAGAGCCTACACGAGTGATTTCTCACCTTTCTTTGGAGAAGTTCCAGAGCTTGAGGGTGTTTTTGTCGCCTCTGGTTTAGGATCTTCAGGACTTACGACAGGGCCACTTATTGGAAAAAATTTGGTTGATTTGGTTATGAACCGATCTGGTAGTTTGGACAGTGCAGATTATCCAGTGGCTCAGTACGTTAAGAAAAAAGACTAATAGTATTAAAGCCCTCCAATATATTAAGATTTATGAATCAGTTAGCTATTTCTCCTTATTTAGGGATGCTAGCTGATTCTTTTTATTAGAGTTTCTTTGTATCTATTTCTTATTTAATTAGAAAATGATAAAATAGTAACTGTTCATCGATTGTAGGTGAGTACTAATAAAAAGGGGAGGGACTATGTTCCAAAAAGTTAAAGTTTATGTGACAGTCATTGTTACTTTGCTAGCCATAAGTTTAGGCCTGTCTGTCAAAGCAGGGGCAGCAGAAGACTTGGCTGTGACAAAGACAAGTATTGTTCTAGAAAGTTATGAGTTTGGACCGGCTGTAACCAAAGTCATTTTTGAATTTAATCAGAAGGTCACGCCAGAGGTTGTCCACAGCTCAACTCAGGTTACAACAGCAGGGGTCAGTCGTCAGGTAACGAACTCTTATGTTTCTGATGATAAGGGGCATGTGGTCTATTATGACAATAGCAAGTACGTGACGCTTGAATTGAGCCTACCGTCTTATAACCGCTACAACATGGGTGGGAATGCTGAACCTATGTATTTCAACCTTTCTACTTGGACTAACCAATGGCTGGAAAGTTACATGGTATCAATGAAAGACTTGTCAGTAGTGGCAGAAGGTAGTAGTCAGTCACAGATGGTTTCATCTGAACAAGATGCTATCAACAATCGTTTGATGCCAACGACGGAGGTTTTCGACGAGCGCGGACAGGTAGGTAACATGCAGTATGCGGCTTATAGTGCCCAGACTGGTACTGGGAATAGCACCAAACCATTGATTGTCTGGCTACACGGCATTGGTGAAAGAGGGACAGACATGAATATTCCGCTTCTTTCAAATGACGTCTATGCGCTTACCCAGCCTGATATTCAAGGCCATTTCTTAACAACTGGTGATCAGGCGCGTGGGGTTAATGTTCTAGCTGTTCAAACGCAGACACCTTGGGGGTCGGATAACGCAGCCCAACTCAAAGAGACCATTGATACCTACCTAGCTAATCACCCTGAGGTAGATAAGGGACGAATCTATCTTGCGGGAGTTTCAAATGGTGGTGGTATGGTCTTGACCATGGGAGCAACCTATCCAGATTATTTTGCAGCTCTCATTCCAATTGCTGCTCCCTTAACTGTTGACCAATCTGGAATTGATAAACTGAAGAACCAGCCTATGTGGTTGATTCACACAAAGGCAGACGCAACAGTCCAACCAGAAAATAGTGTCTTGCCTTTATATAAGAGCTTGATTACCTCTGGAGCTACTAACAAGTGGTTCTCATACTTTGAAACAGCTACTGGGACTGATCTTCCTGGGACAGAGTATGATGGGCATTGGGCTTGGATTTATTTCTTCCATGACCAGGTGATTGGCGTTCAGCATCCTGAAAATACGAAAAATTGGGACGGTTACAGCGGTATGGTAGCCACCGATCCAACTAATGGAGGTGGCTCTCGTGCCAGTGTCAATGGACAAACTTATAACAGTATCTTTGACTGGATGAGTGCACAAAGACACTAAGAGGATGATAATCACACTCCCCAAAGGGAATATTACAAGATATTATCCTCAATCTAAAGGGGTTTCAATCGAAATCCTTTTTTAGATTGGATTAAGAAAATGGGCACTTGTGATTTTCTTAATGAAAGCTTAAGAACATAGGGTTTACCGTGACAAGAGGGCTGAAAAATGCTAAAATATAGATAATATATTAGAGAAAAAAGGAGCCTTCTTATGAAAGGTATTATTCTTGCAGGTGGTTCAGGGACACGTTTGTATCCATTGACACGTGCTGCATCAAAACAACTGATGCCGATTTACGATAAACCAATGATTTACTATCCACTCTCAACGCTTATGTTGGCTGGTATTAAGGAAATTCTCATCATCTCAACGCCACAGGACCTTCCACGTTTTGAAGAGCTTCTTGGTGATGGTTCTGAGTTCGGTATTTCACTTTCTTACGCAGTACAACCAAGCCCAGATGGATTGGCTCAAGCCTTTATCATTGGTGAAGACTTCATTGGTGACGATAGTGTTGCACTTGTCCTCGGGGATAACATTTTCCATGGCAATGGTCTTTCTGCCATGCTTCAACGTGCTGAAGCTAAGGAAAAAGGTGCCACAGTCTTTGGTTATCAAGTTAAGGACCCAGAACGTTTTGGAGTTGTTGAGTTTGACGACAATATGAATGCCATCTCTATCGAGGAAAAACCTGAGCATCCAAAATCAAACTTTGCTGTAACTGGTCTTTATTTCTATGACAATGATGTTGTGGAAATTGCTAAAAACATCAAGCCAAGCCCTCGTGGCGAACTTGAAATCACGGATGTTAACAAGGCTTACCTAGAACGTGGAGACCTCTCTGTTGAGCTTATGGGACGTGGCTTTGCTTGGTTGGATACAGGCACTCACGAAAGTCTCTTGCAGGCTGCTCAGTACATCGAAACAGTTCAACGTTTGCAGAATGTCCAAGTAGCTAACCTTGAAGAGATTGCCTATCGCATGGGTTATATCACTAAAGAACAGGTTCTTGAATTGGCACAACCACTTAAGAAAAATGAATACGGACAATATTTGCTCCGTTTGATTGGAGAAGCATAATGACTGAACAATTTTTTGGTAAAGAATTAGCTGCACGCAAGATTGATGCCATCCCAGGTCTGCTTGAATTTGATATTCCTGTTCATGGAGATAACCGTGGATGGTTCAAGGAAAACTTCCAAAAGGAAAAGATGTTGCCACTTGGTTTTCCAGAATCATTCTTTGCAGAAGGAAAATTGCAAAATAACGTTTCTTTCTCACGTAAAAATGTTTTGCGTGGCTTGCACGCCGAGCCTTGGGATAAATACATCTCAGTGGCAGATGAAGGAAAGGTTCTTGGAACTTGGGTTGACCTCCGTGAAGGCGAAACGTTTGGGAATACTTATCAAACTGTTATTGATGCCTCAAAAGGAATCTTTGTTCCTCGTGGTGTTGCCAATGGTTTCCAAGTTCTGTCTGACAAAGTATCATACAGCTATCTCGTAAACGATTACTGGGCACTTGAACTTAAACCTAAATATGCCTTTGTCAACTATGCTGACCCAAGCCTTGATATCAAGTGGGAAAACTTGGAAGAAGCAGAAGTCTCAGAAGCAGATAAAAATCACCCATTGCTCAAAGACGTTACCCCCCTCAAACCAGAGGATTTGTAAAAATATAGCTCTTGAAACAATTAAGAAAATCATTATATAGTTTTTAGCTTTGTTATAAACGAGCGAAGCGAGCTATATGATTAGCTTTCCGCCGTGAGAAAAGCACCTGAATCATTGTGTTTCAGGTGCTCGGAAGTTTTGAGACATCAGGCTCAAAACTTAGTCATGGAACTTCTTCGAAGTTCGCTGACGTCCGTACTCACCTAAGGAAAGCTAAAAAAGATTGATTTAAGG
Source organism: Streptococcus sp. HMSC072D03 (assembly GCF_001812855.1). Lineage (NCBI taxonomy): Bacteria > Bacillati > Bacillota > Bacilli > Lactobacillales > Streptococcaceae > Streptococcus > Streptococcus sp. HMSC072D03. The sequence continues at coordinate 40,366 of NZ_KV810679.1, read as the reverse complement.
AACGATTAAGAAAAATAATATTTTTTGGAGAAAAAATGACTGAATATAAAAATATCATCGTAACTGGTGGCGCAGGTTTCATCGGTTCAAACTTCGTACACTATGTCTACAACAACCATCCAGACGTACATGTGACTGTCCTTGACAAACTCACTTACGCTGGTAACCGTGCCAATATTGAAGAAATCCTTGGTGACCGTGTTGAATTGGTTGTTGGTGATATTGCTGATGCTGAATTGGTTGATAAATTGGCTGCTAAGGCTGATGCTATCGTTCACTATGCGGCTGAAAGCCACAATGATAATTCATTGAACGACCCATCACCATTTATCCACACAAACTTCATTGGTACTTACACACTCTTGGAGGCTGCTCGTAAATACGATATTCGTTTCCACCACGTGTCAACAGACGAAGTTTATGGTGACCTTCCATTGCGTGAAGATCTTCCTGGACACGGTGAAGGTCCTGGTGAAAAATTCACAGCAGAAACAAAGTACAACCCTTCATCACCATACTCATCAACTAAGGCTGCTTCAGACCTTATCGTTAAAGCATGGGTGCGTTCATTTGGTGTTAAAGCAACTATTTCAAACTGCTCAAACAACTATGGACCTTACCAACACATCGAAAAATTCATTCCACGTCAAATCACCAACATCTTGTCAGGAATTAAACCAAAACTTTATGGTGAAGGTAAAAACGTCCGTGACTGGATTCACACTAACGACCACTCAACTGGTGTTTGGGCTATCCTCACTAAAGGCCGTATCGGTGAAACTTACTTGATTGGTGCCGATGGTGAAAAGAATAACAAGGAAGTTCTTGAACTCATCCTTGAAAAAATGGGGCAACCAAAAGATGCTTACGACCGTGTCACAGACCGTGCTGGTCATGATTTGCGTTACGCTATTGACTCAACAAAATTGCGTGAAGAACTCGGTTGGGAGCCACAATTTACAAACTTTGAATCAGGTTTGGAAGAAACAATCAAGTGGTACACAGATCACCAAGACTGGTGGAAAGCCGAAAAAGAAGCTGTTGAAGCTAACTACGCTAAGACACAAGAAGTGCTTAAATAATTGGAAAATCTATCACTTCCAAGCTAGTGATAGATTTTTCTATTAAGAAATCTTAGGAGAGATGATGAATAGAAAAGAATGGATTGAATATTTTGAAGCGATTAATAATCGTAAACCCACTATTCAGGAGTGTCAGCAGGCCCTTCTAAATGGTGAATTTGTTATGGAAGGAAAACAAGCTACTTTTTCCAACAATGGAAATTCCGTGACTGAAGGAGCCATGCCTTTTCCAAATCAAATGACTGGTCAAATGGTCAACCCAGCTTATTCACAACAAATTGTCTTTGTTAAGAAGAAAAAGTTTGGCAAGAAGACTTTTCTTGGTCTTGGGATTGCTTTATTTCTTGTTGTAGCAACAAGTCTTGGCCTCTTTTTGTTTTCTTCCAAAGGAACAAACTTGGGTGGCTTGTGGGTAAATGGTAATAATGACGGGCTTGTTTATGATTTAAAAGAAAAGAATTCAAAACTTTTTACTGGCTATACGGAAGATAATATTAAAGAAGTTGCTCTCGGTAAGAAGGTTCGACAAGAGTTTGAAAGAAGCATAAAGGCGGTAAGTGATTCAAAACTAAAATTTATTGCTGATTTTGACAAGAAGTACCAATTTCATACAAAAGAGGTCATACTGGTTAAGACTGAACGATATGGCTACTATAATCTGGTTCAGAAGGATGGAACAAATGTCATTTTAGACATAGGCTTATCAGAAGTATTTTCCCACGGATCAAACACTAAAGAATTTAAAAAGAGATGTCTTTTTTATAAGGCGGAGGTTCCAAAAGCCTTTGTTGGTAACTGGAAGAAATTTGATGAGGATGATGACGCCGAAGGAAAAGCTACTATCTCTGAAAATGGTGTTATTTCTACAGATTCCGATGATACAGATATCTTAATTGCTAAACCTTTAAGAGAATATCTGGTGAACAAATCAGGTAAAGTAGATAATGATAAGGTGCAGAAAGAATTTGATAAAATACAGAAGTCTCTTAAGTCACATGGTTATCAGGCTAAGAGTGTTAATGATATCTACCACGATGAGAGAAGTTCCTACTATTTTGCAGTTGTAGATGGTGGCAAGCGCATTGTTATCTTAGAGGATAGCTATGGAGATCTCTATTCAGGTTATATCGAAAGACAAGACAAAGATTAATCACGATACCTCTAGCAGATAAAAAGTGGTTAATAATATCCCAAAGTCTATCATTCCTCTAGGAGTGATGGACTTTTTTTACTTGTAAATACGACATTAACTTATGAAAACGATACAATAAATTACATAAATGTTACAAAAGTTACGCAATATACTTTATTTTTGTAACAAAATAGATATAATAGAAATATAGAAAAGAGGTTTATGAAAATGAAAATGAAAAGTAAAGTTATCCGTGTTTGTTCCCTTGTTTTGTTATCTGTAGCTGTTTCTACAGCACTTGTCGGATGTGGCTCTAAGTCAGAAAAAGACACTACAGCATCATCTACAACGTCAACTTCTAAAGTAATGAAGTCATCTGCTAAAACAAAAACATCTGAGAAGAAGTCTGCTAAAAAGTCAAAGACAGAAGCTTCATCTTCAAAGGATTCTCAAGGTCAAGAAGAAGCGAGTGCTCCTGGAGCTAGCTCTTCAAAAAATCAAGCCTCAGCTGGAAATGATGCTCAAGCAGGGACAAATGGTAGTGTTGCTTCTGAGTCAAACAAGTCTAGTCAAGCAACAGCTGATACCCAAAGTGACGCTCCTGTCCCAGCAGCTTTGGTTGGAACTTGGACTGGTACAAGTCCTCAAGCAACGGACATTAGTTTTACAGTTGATGCTGATGGCAACATCACTTCAAAGGCAAATTTCAATGTCGATTACGAACCCTATCGTCAAAGCTCTACAACTGCAAAAGCTGTTCAAATTTCTGGAAATCTCTACGTTTGGGAGGGTGGCGATTTTTCTACCTTGCTTCCTGGTATTACAGGAATAGGGGGAGCTGGTTTTCAAGCTAAGCCTGGCTTTATTCTTGAAAATGGAACTTACACGCCAGTTCAATTCATCTCTGACTTGGGACCAACCTTTGATTATAGCAACTATAATGCTTTCCCATTCTCATTAACAAAATAAAGAATAGAAGCTATCTGGAGAGATGGCTTCTTTTTTGGCTCAAACTCTTATCATTCGAGGTCTCATTTCTGTTTAAAAAATGGTAGAATAGTTACATGCAAACAAAACCAACGTCAGCCTATGTGCACATTCCATTTTGCACACAAATTTGTTATTATTGTGACTTTTCCAAGGTCTTTATTAAAAATCAGCCCGTTGATGACTACCTACGGGCTTTGATTCGTGAGTGGGAGCTTTTAGATATCAAGGAGCTTCGCACCCTTTATATTGGTGGTGGGACACCGACAGCTATTTCTGCGGAGCAATTGGACTACCTTTTAAGCAATCTTCAGAAAAATTTGGATTTGTCTAAGTTGGAGGAGTTTACCATTGAGGCCAATCCTGGGGATTTGACGGTTGATAAGATTGAGGTGCTCAAAAAATCAGCTGTAAATCGCGTATCTTTAGGGGTTCAGACCTTTGATGACAAGCACTTGCGTCAAATTGGTCGCAGTCACAATCAAGCACAGATTTATGAAAGTATTGATAGCTTAAAGGCTGCTGGTTTTCATAATATTTCCATTGACCTTATTTATGCACTACCTGGTCAAACTATGGATCAGGTCAAGGAAAATGTGAGAAAGGCACTGGAACTGGATATTCCACACCTAAGTCTCTATAGTTTGATATTGGAACATCATACGGTCTTTATGAATAAGATGCGTCGGGGTAAGCTCAATCTTCCGACTGAGGACTTGGAAGCAGAGATGTTTGACTATATTATCAAAGAGTTGGAAGACAATGGTTTTGAGCACTACGAGATTTCAAACTTTACCAAACCTGGGATGGAGAGTCGACATAATCTCATGTATTGGAATAATGATGAGTATTATGGTGTGGGTGCTGGAGCCTCTGGTTATGTCAATGGTGTTCGTTATCGCAATAGAGGGCCTATCCAGCATTATCTAAAGGCTATAGCTGAGGATGGTCATGCTAGACTTCACGAGGAGCATCTGACTAAGGCGGAGATGATGGAAGAGGAGTTCTTCCTTGGCTTGCGTAAAAAGTCGGGAGTGTCCATCAAACGTTTTGAAGAGAAGTTTGGCTTGTCATTCGCGGATACTTATGGAGACATTGTGAAAAAACTACAGGAAGATGGGCTCTTGGTCAAGGATCCAGAGGTGGTTCGTATGACCAAACGAGGACTCTTTTTGGGTGATAGTGTCGCTGAGCAATTTATCTTGGAGGATTAGATGGGATTAAAATTTAGTATTTCTTATCAGATTCCGTTTTATGAGACGGATATCACGCATCAGGTGAAATTACCGCACTTATTGGCGTTTTCATTGCAAGTATCTGGTATGCAGTCAGAATCTCTGGGAAATACGGATAAGGACGTTTTTGATAAGTACGGTCTGGTTTGGATTGTGACAGACTATGCGATTGAGATTGACCGTCTGCCTCGCTACAATGAAAAGGTGACCATTACAACGGAAGCTATTTCCTATAATAAGATTTTCTGTTACCGTAATTTTTACATCACAGATGAAACTGGTCAGCAAATTATGCTCTTTAAGACTACCTTTGCTCTCATGGATTATGAAACGCGTAAGGTAGCAGAAGTACCAGATGAGGTGGTAGCACCTTATGGAGCTGATAAGACTAAAAAGTTGCTTAGAGGACCTCGCTATAATGCTTTGGAAAATCCAATTGAGACTTTATATCGTGTGCGTTATTTTGACCTAGACATGAATGGCCACGTTAATAATAGCAAGTACTTGGAGTGGATGTTTGATGTTTTCGATTTGGATTTTTTGATCAAGTACACACCAGCCCATATTGACCTCAAGTATGTTAAGGAAATTCATCATGGATCAGAGATTTATTCAGGCTATGAGTTTGACCAAGAAAGTTTGAGCAGTCAACATCAGATTTGTGTTGATGGCAATATTCATGCTCAGGCCATTATCCAATGGAAAGAAATAGGAGACGAGTAAGATGACATATAAAGGTTATTTGATTGATTTAGATGGAACCATTTACAAGGGGAAGGACCGTATTCCTGAGGGAGAAGCCTTCGTTAAGGAGTTACAGAAGCGTCAGATTCCCTATCTTTTTGTGACTAATAATAGTATGCGTACACCAGAGATGGTGCAAGAGCTTTTGCGTAATCAGTGTGAATTGGAAACACCTCTTGAGACCATTTACACAGCTACTTTGGCGACAGTTGACTACATGAACGATATGAATCGTGGCAAGACGGTTTATGTTATCGGTGAGACTGGGCTTAAATCTGCTATTGCGGATGCAGGTTATACGGTAGACGAAGAAAATCCTGCCTATGTTGTGGTGGGCTTGGACCGTGAAGTCACTTATGAAATGTTGGTTAAAGCAACGCTTGCCATCCATAAAGGAGCTATGTTTATTGGGACAAACCCAGATTTGAATATCCCAACAGAACGCGGCCTTCTTCCAGGTGCCGGTTCCCTCTTAGCTCTTATCGAGGCGGCTACCCGTGTGAAACCAATCATTATTGGTAAGCCTAAAGCTATTATCATGAACAAGGCTCTTGAAATCCTTGGGACAGAACGTAGCCAAACTATCGTAGTTGGTGACAATTACTTGACTGATATTACAGCTGGCATTAAAAATGACTTTCCAACACTTCTTGTGACAACTGGATTTACCAAGGCAGAAGAGGTTGCGAATTTACCAGTAAAACCAGACCATGTGCTTTCTAGTTTAGCGGAGTGGGATTTTGATGCGAACTAAGATTGAGGCTATTCTGACTCCGATTTGGCTCTTGGCCCTGTCTATCCTAGTGACGATTTATCTGGCATGGGGCTTTTATTATTTTGATATTGATTGGATGCATCTTTTGGACTATGTCATTCTTGGCAAGACAGAGCTCTGGCATAATTTCAATATCCTCATGAAGTACCTGACCTTTCCTTGGGTTGGTCATCTGTCCATGCCTGATTTTCCATCGTCGGAGAGTGGGCTTAAGCATTTCCATGATGTAAAGTGGCTCTTTCATTTGGTACAGGGGCTTGTTATTGTACTAGCTTATCCAGCAGTAACCTCTCTTTGGTGTAATGTGAAGAAAGGGACCTTTGGTCTTTACGTTAAACTTTATATGAGTCTAGCACTCTTGCCGGTCCTTATTGGGGTTGTAGGGCTTTTTCTCGGATTTGATGAGTTTTTTACGCTCTTTCATGAAGCCCTCTTTCCTGGGGATAGCAGTTGGCTCTTTAATCCAATGTTGGACCCGATTATCAATGTTTTGCCAGAAGAGTACTTTCTTCAGTGCTTTGTGATTTTCTTTATTATTTATGAGGGAATCATGGTGAGTCTGACCTGGTTGGCCCGTAAGCAGCTTAAAATGTATTTGAAAAATAAGGAGTAGTTATGTCTATTCGTGATAACCATTTGCATACCCATCATTCCTATGATTCGGATGCGAACTTTACTGACTATTTGACACATTTTGATGGGGAGATTGTAACGACCGAACATTATGATCTCTCTAATCCTTATACCAAACAGGATGATGTGCCCGAGTATGAGGCCTATAGTCGTGAGATTGAAAGTCTTAATCGTAAGTATGGCAATCGTATTAAACGGGGTATCGAGATTGGTTATTATCAGCCTAGGGAAAGGGATATTTTAGACTTTCTGGATGGTAAGGACTATGATCTCAAACTTTTATCTGTTCACCATAATGGGGTCAATGATTATCTTGATGATGAGGTGGCTGATATGGACAAGGCAAGCATTATTCAAGAGTATCTGGACAAGTTGGAGTACGCTATTGGTCGTGTGGACGCAGATGTTTTGGCCCACTTTGACTATGGTTTCCGACTGTTTGACGTGACTGTTGATGAGCTAAAAGCTTATGAAAAACAACTCAAACGTATTTTCCAGAAAATGATTGCTAATGATTTGGCTTTTGAGCTGAATGCAAAGAGTATGTATCTCTATCATCACGAAGACCTCTACCGTTATGCCTTAGGCCTTGTTAAGGATTTGGGATGTCGCAAGTATTCTATTGGGTCTGATGGTCATAAGTTGGAGCATTTCCGTCTGAACTTTGATAAGATTCAGGAGCTCTTGAGAGAATTTGATATTACAGATGATATGATTATCTAGCGTAGACAGCTTAGGGAGCAATAATGATAGATTCAAAAGAAGTGAACAGATTTGCAGGGCCACTAGTTTTGACTAACATTGGTCAAATTATTATTGGACAGCTGGCTTTACATTTTGCTGTGAATAACTCATCAATAATTTTATCGGGAATATCTATTATTCAGAATATGCTATTTGCTTTTGGTGGTCTTTTAGGGGCCTTTAGTCTGTCTTTTAATATTAAAAGTTCTAAGGCTTATTCTAATCGACAATACAGCAGGTTTAACGATTTGTTGAAATCAAATTTAATCATAAATTTGATTATTGGAACAGCATTTGCTTTTTTTGTAATTTTTTACGGAGAAACTATGTTGAGTGGACTTTATGGATTTAGAGGTAGCTTATTAGCATTAGCAACAAATTATTTAGTTATTACGTCCCCCTATATAATTTTGACACTATTAAATTTTTCACTTACTAATCTATTGAGAGTTCAAAAGGAAACAAGACCAATTATGTGGATCGGATTGGCAAGCTCAGTATTAGATGTATTATTGAACTATGTATTGGTACCACTATTAGGAATTAGAGGAGCTGCTATATCAACGATTATATCTTTGTGTTTTGTTTCTTGTAGCTATTTATACATGGTTTATCCAATGATTTGGAAGTCTCTATTTGTGAAGTCTACAACGAAATTAGAGTTAGTAAAATTTGGTATCCCATTAGTTGGTCAAGAGGTTCTAGAAAGTGTGTTATTTATTATAGTGTTTGATGCATTTATGGCAAGACTGGGTTTGGAGATACTTACGATTTATGCTGTTATTAGTCAGCTACTTTCAATTATTCGTGTCCCTTCTTTTGTATATTCGACAACAGTTTCCGTCTATTTGCCGGAAGCAGAGAAAATGGGACATGTCAAAGAATTTTTGAAAACTATATTTAAAAATTCATATATTGCTAGTATGTTACTTGCTTGTCCTGTTGTGTTATCATCAAATATTCTATCTCACTTTCTTTCTGATGAAATCACAACAAATATTGTACCTATTACTTTGTATACATTTTTAGCTATGGGGCTATCTCCTATTTACGAAAGTTCTAAAATGTTACTACAAAGCTTTGGAAATGAAAAATTTGTTTTGCATACATCTATTTTAATAAATCTTGCTAGTGTTATGATTCTAACCATACTACAATTCTTAAACGTTCAAACCTATTGGTCGTTATATTTCATATATGGGTTGAATTTATTTGTTTTGTCCCTGATATTTTTACGACATGCTTCTTCAGAAAAAATTATATAAAAGAAAGAGATTTAGTTTTAAATTATGCTAAATCTTTTTTTGTGATAACTTTTCCAAGTCCATTTTGTTATGATGGTGTTATCTTATAAGGAAGAAGTTGCTCGTCAAGAAGAATCGATCAACCAAGTCTATAAGGATTATATGTTGGATTATCGCTTCGAATCTGCTCAAATCTATGTCAATACAGAAGACAATGAAGTTCTGGCAGAGGTTACTTATCAAGTTGTTTATGTGTCTGATGTCAGCGATAAGGCTCAGAAAAGTACACAGACAGAAACGACCTCTCTTAAACTCTCATATGCCAAAATGTCAGATAAACTCCTTGTCAATCAGGTAACTATTTAGAATAGGAAGTTAGAGGAGTTAAAAGAAACTTCTGATGGAGTTAACTCAAGCATTCCAAAGATTCAAGGCACTAATACAAGTGAGACCAACTAGCAGGAGTTACTCTTCTGCTTTTTTTCTTAAGGAAAACTTAAAGAAAAGGCGTAGTTGTAGGAATTATAGAAGATTTTAAGCTTTTCTTGTTATGCTAATGTCAAGTAAAAGGAACTTATGGTTTCAATCTTATCTTTCAAAATTGGAGGTCTTCTATGAAATTTCTCAAAAGGCATGCCTATGCCTTAGTTTTTACCCTTTTTCTGATGGGGGCAAATGTCTACTCTCTCTTAAAGGTCTTTGTCATTCCCTCAGCGGTCTCAACGGTTTCAGCCAATACGACTAGTTCAACCACAGCTTCATCGACGGCATCTACCAGCACTGGTAAGGTGACTAAGACGGATACGACTTATAAAGATGACAATATGGATATCAAAATCACGACAGGTAAAACCAGTGATACCACTTACTATGTGGCTGATATCCAGCTTTCAAGTGCAGATTACCTTAAAACGGCTTTGGCACAAAATACCTATGGGACCAACATCACCGACACTACTTCAAGTATTGCCCAGCAGAATAATGTCATCTTTGCCATCAATGGTGACTATTATGGAGCTAATCAGTCGGGCTATGTGATTAAAAATGGTCAAGTCTATCGTGATACTGATCGAAACAGTGACTACGAGGACCTTGCAGTATACTCAGATGGTAGCTTCAAGACCTTTAAGGAGAGCGATACAACAGCTCAAAAATTGGTCGATTCAGGTGTGGTGAATACCTTTGCCTTTGGTCCAACCTTAGTTGAAAATGGCAAGATAGCTGTATCGGAAAATGAAGAGGTTGGTCAAGCCATGGCTGACAATCCACGTACAGCCATCGGAGTCATCGAAGAGAGTGATGGTACTGTGCACTATATTGTCATTGTCTCTGATGGTCGTACCAGTGAATCGTCAGGGTTGACCCTCTATGAAATGGCAGAGTTGATGAAATCATATGGTGTGACGACAGCCTATAACCTTGACGGTGGTGGCTCATCTACTATGTACTTCAATGGTCAAGTCATTAATAAGCCAACCACAAACGGAAACAAAATTTCAGAAAGGGCGGTGAGCGATATTGTTTACATCGGTTACTAAAAAATCAGCCAGCAAACACTTTTTCACTTACATTGCTTTAACTATTTTCAGCCTTCTATTTACCTTTGTCTATGAACGCTTTTCTTATGGGGAATCGTCCATGTTTATGCGTATGATGTTTTTTGCCCCATTGGCTGGAGCACTTATCTATCTGCTAACAGGAGTGGGAATGTCTTGGGTGAAAACACGTCTTTCAAAACTTCTCTTTAATTCGTCTATTGCAGTTGTTGCTAGTGCCTGTCTGGTTAAGGGAATCGTTGAGGTTTCAGGTCGTACGACTAGCGTGGATATGCCTTATTGGTATGTTGCTGCAGGGCTGCTTTGTTTGAGTATTATGGCAGGATTTATCAGACCTAGAAAATTGGCATAAAATAAAAGCTTGGAGCTGTGCTTCAGGCTTTTTGTCTTGCTTTGAAAAAATATTTAGGATAAATATACAAACCATAATAGGAAGAAATTATTTAAAACTGGGAATTTGCCTAAAGAAATTTTCATAAAAAATAAACTGAGCATGATTTTTTTTGTGGTAGGAATTTAGATAGAACGAGACTGTCTATAGTGATGGAAGTGCCTGAATCTATCGTATTTCCGGTGCGAGGAACTTTTGAGATATGAGGTCAAAACTTAGTCATGGAATTTCTTGGATAGCTAGAATTATCCACCGAATCATTTCACCCGCGTCCGTCATCACCTAAGAAAAGTCTTAAAAGGCTTGTTTCTGCTATTAAATATACATGATTTTCAACTTTTTATAAAAATATACAAAAAAGACTTGCTTTGTTCTGAATTTTCAGGTAAAATAAATTAAAATCGAAATCGTTGATAGAAAAAGTCAGATCGTTTCACAGAGAATGCGGGAAGCTGAGAACGCATGAGATCAAAGACGACACATTCTTGAGAGCGTATGCGAACTCTGGATGACAGTAGTGTACGACGGGTGGTTCCGTTAGAGACTAGGAGTTACAAGAGAGACCTTGTGACTTCATGAGGAAGAGGGGGTGACCCCTGTTCGAATTAAGGTGGAACCACGTGCCAACGTCCTTGCAAAAGTTGTTTTTGCGAGGGCGTTTTTTGTTACACTTGCTTTTAGTATTTGTAGCTAGACGTACACTTGGTTGGAGTTGAACAGAAAGGATAAACTATGGAAATCAAAGGATTACGAAAGATTGAACCCTATGTGGCAGGTAGCCAGCCTGCTGAGAAAAATATCATTAAGTTGAATACTAATGAAAATGCCTATGGACCAAGTCCAGCAGTCCATCAAGCTTTAGCATCCTTTGATGCCCATCAGTTACGCAATTATTCGACTTTGGATCAAGAGGCTTTACGTCAGGCCTTATCTAAACAGTTGGGTGTTCCTGCCAATCAAGTGATTATTGGAAATGGGTCAGACGATATCTTGTCAATGGCTTTTCTAGCTTTCTTTAATAGCGAGGAAGAAGTCTTGTTTCCAGATTTGACCTATGGTTTTTACAAGGTATGGGCAGATTTGTATCGCATCCCATTTAGAGAAGTGTCCTTGAACTCTTCATTTGAGATTGATACTCAAGATTATCTGGTTGAAAATGGTGGGATTGTCCTCACTAACCCAAATGCGCCAACAGGTATTTATAAACCTCTCAATCAAATTGAAGAAATCGTAAAGGCTAATCAGTCAGTAGTTGTGATTATTGACGAAGCCTATATTAACTTTGGTGGGGAGACTGCCTTACCTCTCCTAGAAAAGTATGACAATGTGTTTATCACAAGGACCTTTTCTAAGGACGCCTCACTTGCAGGCTTGCGTGTCGGCTATGGCATCGGAAGTCCAAAGCTAATGGCTGTAATCAATGCCGTCAAGAATTCGGTCAATCCCTATAATGTGGATAGCATCGCAGAAGTCTTGGCGACTGCAGCCGTTAAGTCTTGGGATTATTATGAAGATAGCTGCGCTAAGATTATGGCCACACGTGACTGGTTTAGCCAAGAATTGAAGGCTATTGGCTTTGATGTTCTTCCTTCAAAAACCAATTTTGTTTTGGTCAAACCACACGGAGTGACTGCAGGCCAATTGTTTGACTATCTCCAAAGTAAGAAAATTTATGTCCGTTATTTTCCAAAAGTGGAGCGTATTTCCGACAGACTACGCATCTCGATTGGAACTCAGGATGAGATGGAGCGCGTACTAATGACAATACAGGAGTTACAAGCATGAAAAAAACGACATTAGCCTTAGGAATGCACGATAAACTTTTCAAACGTGCCCGTACCATGTATCAGATTGAGCATCGTATCTGTGACTTGTTGATGACAAAGGGTTTCCTTCGAATTGAGACACCAACCTTGGAGCATTTCGAAGTCTTTAGCGATCTTGTGGATAATGGTAACTATAATTTCTTTGATAAAAATGGAGATCTTGTTAGCCTACGTCCTGATATTACCAGCCAAATTGGGCGCGTGATTGCTTCGACACAAGTTCATACACCCATTAAATTTTCTTACTCTGGAAAAGTCTTTAACTACAATGAGGAGATGCGTGGCCTATCCAATGAGCATACGCAAGCTGGTATTGAGATCATAGGATTCCCTGTTCACCAGGCCATGGAAGAAGCTGTGATATCTGCTAAAGAGGCTCTGGATGCTGCCGGTGTCAAAAATTACAAGTTTGAGTTTTCACATGCTCGTCTCTTGCAACTCATTTTTGAAGAATTAGACCTTCCAGCTGTAAAAGAAGCAGAGTTGGCCGCCTATATCCGTGACAAATCAATCACAGGCCTCAAGGAATTCACCAAAGAAAATCCAAGTCAATATGACAAGGTCTTGGAACAGTTGCCCTTCCTCTTTGGTGAGACCAAGGCTGTTTTGACCAAGGCTAGACAGTTGACAGACAGTGAAGCCTTTTTGACGGCCTTGGATAGTTTGGAAGTCTTAACCAATCGCTTATCAGATAGTTTCCCAGAGACGACGCTTGATTTGGCTCAATTGCCAGCAGTGCCTTACTACACAGGCATGATGTTTAAGGTCTTCGGTGATAAGGTGCCGGATGCCTTTGTATCAGGTGGCCGCTACGATAAACTATTTGAACGCTTTGGTGCTACCGAGTTAACAGCGGTTGGTTGGGCCATTGATGTCGATTCGGTCTATCAAGCAGTGCATGATGATGTGGAATTTGGAGGTGACTTAGATGACTAGCAATCAAATCACAATTGCCTTAACCAAGGGGCGAATTGAGAAAGATACAGTTAAATTACTAGAAAAAGCTGGCTTTGACATGTCCTTCATGGCTGATAAGGGCCGTAATTTGATTTTCGAAAGTCCTGACAAACGTTTCCGTTTTCTATTGGTCAAGGCTCCAGATGTGACCACCTATGTCCGACACGGTGTCGCAGATATTGGGATTGTTGGGAAGGATGTTCTAGTTGAACATCCGACAGGCTATTTGGAAATGTTAGACCTTAATTTTGGCCTTTGTAAATTCTCCGTAGCATCAACAGAAGACTATAATCCTGATGACCATAAGCGTAAACGTATCGCCACCAAGTATCCAACCATTGCGACGGACTATTTTAATCAAAAGGGTGAGGATGTTGAGATTATTTCAATTCAGGGGAGTGTTGAGATTGCCCCGGTCATTGGTCTAGCGGATGCCATTGTCGATATTGTGGAAACAGGGAATACCCTTGTTGCTAATGGCTTAAAAGTTTATGAAGATATTTGCAGGATTTCAGCACGCATGATTGTTAATAAGGCTTCTTTGAAAAATAACAAGGAAGTTCTACCATTCATTTGTAAGATTGAATCACTTGTAGGGAACGAGGAGGTACCGTTCGAATGAAACGATTAACTGGAACAAATAAAGAAATTGCGGAGCTTCTTTATCAGGAGCAATTGGAACTGTCAAAAGAAAATAGAGACGTTGAAAGCACGGTTCAAGCCATTATTGAAGACGTTAAAAAACGTGGAGACGAGGCCCTTCGTGACTATTCAGCTAAATTTGATAAGGTTGACTTGACTGATTTTGAAGTTGGACAGGACTTGATTGATCAAGCCTTTAAAGAGATTGATCCAGAGGTTTACCAAGCCCTAGTTAATGCTAAAGAAAACATTGAATCTTATCACAAACATCAGTTGGAGACTGGTTTTGAGGACCAACCAAGTGAGGGTGTTATTCGTGGTCAATTGATTCGTCCTATCAATCGTGTGGGTGTTTATGTTCCTGGAGGCACTGCGGCTTATCCGTCATCAGTTCTTATGAATGTTATTCCTGCTAAAATTGCTGGGGTTAAAGAGATTATTATGATTACGCCGCCTCAAGAACACTTTGTTCCTGCGATTCTAGTAGCTGCAAAATTGGCTGGTGTGGATAGCATTTACCAAGTCGGTGGGGCTCAAGGGGTTGCGGCCTTGGCCTTTGGTACAGAAACGATTCCAAAGGTGGACAAGATTACAGGTCCTGGTAATATTTTCGTGGCGACTGCTAAGAAACAAGTTTACGGTATTGTCGGTATTGATATGATTGCAGGGCCATCAGAAATTGGTGTCATTGCTGATAGTAGTGCCAATCCAACCTATGTGGCAGCTGACCTCTTGTCTCAAGCGGAGCACGATACACGCGCACGCGCCATTTTGGTCACAGATTCTGAAGCCTTGGCTGATGCGGTTGAAAGTGAGATTGAACGTCAACTCAAGCTTTTGCCACGCGAGGCGATTGCTCGTCCATCTGTCGAAAATAACGGTCGTATTATTATTGCCAATGATACAGATGCCATGTTCGAACTTATGAACTTGGTTGCGCCAGAACATTTGGAAATTGCTATGGACAATGCTTATGATTACTTGGAAAAAGTGGAAAATGCTGGTTCCGTCTTTCTTGGTCACTTTACTAGTGAACCAATTGGCGACTACTATGCAGGTGCCAACCACGTTCTTCCGACGACAGCGACTAGTCGCTTTTCATCAGCTTTAGGCGTGCACGATTTTGTCAAACGTATCCAATATACACAATACGACAAGGCAGCAGTCAATAAAGCTCAGCATGATATCACAACCTTGGCTTATGCGGAAGGTTTGCAGGCCCACGCCAAGGCAATTGAAGTCAGAAACGACAATAATTGAGAGAGTAGAGGAAGAAGTTATGAGACAAGCAGAAATTGAACGTAATACCTTTGAAACCAAAATTAAGTTAAGCCTCAATTTAGATGCTCAAGAACCAGTAGACATTCAAACAGGTATCGGATTTTTTGACCACATGTTGACCTTGTTTGCCCGCCACGGTCGTATGTCTTTGGTGGTTAAGGCTGATGGCGACCTTTGGGTTGATAGTCACCACACTGTTGAAGATGTCGGTATTGTCCTTGGTCAAGCTCTTAAAGAGGCCTTGGGCGATAAAGCAGGAATCAACCGTTATGGAACGGCTTTTGTACCTATGGATGAAACCCTCGGAATGGCAAGTTTAGACTTGTCTGGACGTAGCTTCTTGGTCTTTGATGCTAGTTTTGATAATCCAAAATTGGGTAATTTTGACACAGAACTGGTTGAAGAATTTTTCCAAGCCTTGGCTTTCAATGTTCAAATGAATCTCCACCTCAAGATTCTCCACGGAAAAAACAATCACCACAAGTCAGAAAGTCTTTTCAAGGCTACAGGACGTGCCTTGCGTGAGGCAATCACAATCAATCCTGACATTCACGGCGTAAACTCGACAAAGGGGATGCTATGATTATTGTCATTGATTACGATGCGGGGAATACTGCAAATGTTCTGCGTGCCCTTGAAAAGATTGGTGTGACTGCAGAATTGTCTGCCGATAAAGAAAAAATCCTAGCGGCAGATGGTTTGATTTTACCTGGTGTAGGTGCTTATCCAACGGCTATGGCAGAGTTGGAGCGAAGAGGTTTGGTAGCTGTTATCAAAGAGGCTGTCGCACAGGGAGTTCCACTTTTGGGAATTTGTTTAGGCATGCAGATTTTAACAGAAAAAGGACTGGAACATGAAGAAACAGATGGTCTTGGCTTTATTCCAGGTGTCTGCCGTCCTATTCCAGCCAGCAAGGAGCAACCTGTCCCACATATGGGGTGGAATGATTTGGCTGTTAAGCAAGCCAGCCCTTTGACAGATGGTTTAGATGGACAAGCTGTCTACTTCGTTCACAGTTATTTCACAGATGTCCCTAGCCAATACATTGATGTTACCGCAGATTATAGTATTGAAGTGCCAGCCATGATTCATAAAGATAATGTTTATGGGGCCCAATTTCATCCCGAAAAATCAGGGGATATTGGCTTAGGTATTCTTGAAAAGTTTGCAGGGTTATGTAAAGCCTAGAAGCTAGTGAGAGCAAAGACTTTTTAGTTAGAAAGGATGGTAGGGGAGATGCAAATTCTACCAGCAATTGATATTAAGGATGGACAGGCTGTTCGTCTCTTTAAAGGAGATTTCAACCAACAAACCGTTGTCAATCCAGATGTTATTGAGCAGGCAAAGACCTTTAAGGATGCGGGCATTCAATTTATTCATGTCGTCGACTTGGACGGTGCCCTAGATGGTCGTGCCACTAACCGTGACTTGATTGCAGAGGTCAAGAAGGTTTCTGGACTTGGCATCGAAGTTGGTGGCGGTATCCGTACCTTGGAGCAGATTCGTGACTATTTGGAAGTTGGCATCGACCGTATCATTATCGGTTCAATGGCCGTTAAAAATCCTGACTTCGTTCGAGCAGCTTTAGAGGAATTTGGTGCCGATAAAATTGTCGTAGGTATTGATGCCAAGGCAGGGTTTGTCGCTACCGAAGGTTGGTTGGAAACCAGCAATGTGGACTACATCACCTTAGCTAAGGAAATGGAAAAGATGGGCGTAACCCTCTTTGTCTATACTGATGTTGATCGAGATGGCACACTGACAGGACCCAATCTTGATCACTACAAACGTTTGGTATCTGAACTCACAACCGCCAAAGTCATTGCTTCAGGTGGGATTGCAGAAGTAGCTGACTTAAATCACCTAGAAGAGATTGGTGTGGCAGGAACCATTGTCGGCAAAGCCTACTATAACGGCAACATCACATTAGACCAACTCAAGTCTTTCGGAGGTTAATATGCTTAAGAAACGTATTATTCCCTGTTTGGATGTCAAGGATGGCCGTGTCGTCAAGGGGGTTAATTTTGTGAATCTGACAGATGTTGGAGACCCTGTTGATTCTGCGCGTGCCTATTATGAAGCTGGTTGTGACGAACTTGTTTTCTTGGACATCACAGCGACCTCAGATAATCGTGAAACAACGGTTGACATGGTGCGTCGTGTTGCCGATCAGGTCTTTATTCCTTTCACGGTTGGGGGTGGTATCCGTTCAGTTGAAGACATGAACAAGATGCTTAAAGCCGGTGCTGACAAGGTTGCCGTCAATTCCTCAGCCCTTGCCAATCCACAACTAATCGCTGATTGTGCTCAAAAATTTGGGAATCAGTGTGTAGTGGCTGCGATTGATGCCAAAAAGATGGCTGATGGGAGTTGGCATGTTTTTGTTGCGGGCGGCCGTAAGGATACAGGTAGGGACCTTATCCAATGGGCTCAAGAAGTCGTCGCCTTGGGGGCTGGAGAAATTCTCTTAACTAGCATGGACAAGGATGGCACTAAGTCTGGTTTTGATTTGGAAATGCTTAATCGTGTGGCAGAAGTCGTCGATGTTCCGATCATTGCCTCTGGAGGTGCAGGAAATATTGAGGATATTGTAGAAGTCTTTGAGAAGACAACAGCGACGGGTGCTCTGGCAGCCTCTATTTTCCACTTTGGTGAGGTAAATATAGGCGAAACCAAACAAGTCTTGGCAGATGCAGGAATCGAGGTGAGACAATGACAGAGGTTAAACTTGATTTTGACAAACAAGGCGGACTGGTACCAGTTATTGTGACAGACTACAAGACCGGGCAGGTGCTCATGTTGGCCTATATGAATGAGGTGTCCTATCAGTTGACGCTTGAGACCAAACAAATGCATTACTGGAGCCGTTCTAGAAATGAGCTTTGGCATAAAGGTGCCACATCTGGTCATTTCCAACATGTCAAAAGCATCAAGACAGATTGTGATCAGGACACCTTGCTTATCGCTGTGGAACAAGAAGGAGCAGCCTGTCATACAGGAGCCTACAGCTGTTTCTTTACGGATATATATGATGACAATCAAGATAAATAGGAGTAGCTATGTTAGAAACACTTTATAAGGAAGCCTTAGATCGTAAAAAAAATCCCAAAGAAGGATCTTATACCAATTACCTTTTTGACAAGGGGCTAGACAAGATTCTAAAAAAGGTTGGCGAAGAAGCAACAGAAGTTGTTATCGGAGCTAAAAATGCTGATAAAGAAGAAATTGCCAACGAGACAGCAGACGTCCTCTATCACCTAGCAGTCATGCTCGTTGAAACAGGAGTCAGCCCTGAAGACGTTGAAGCCGTACTTAAAGCCCGTCAAGGCAAACAAAGCAATGTCCATGACCGAAAAGAAGTAACGGATTATTAAGGATTATATCAATCGATTTGAACTAAGATGAAAAGCCTGAAGTGATATTCAGGCTTTTTTGCTGGATACATCCTAATCTTTTATCCTTCTAACCACCATAAGAAAGCGCTTTAAAATGCTATAATAGGAGTGAAGAAAGCTCGTTTTATTTGAAGGATTTGGTGTGCTTATTTATACAAATCATTGAGGAAAGGAAGGATGTCCTATGAAGAAAAATACTCCTAATATTTTAAAGCTTTCTTGCTTAGCTATTCTCCTCCTCTGTTCTAGTCTTTTAGTTGGTTGTAAAGTTGTACTGCCAAATTCTTACTTCAAGGCTAGGGGAAAAAACGCAAAAAATCTTGGCTCATAATGGTTTTAAGGGAAAGGTCCAAGTTAAGCTTATCAAAAAGGTGTTTCTAGATTCAGATGGTATTTATGTTGATTATACCTATTCAGAGGAAACCTACGATAATCAAACCATATCATTAGATTCACAAATTACTTTTAACCTGGACTGGACAGTTAATGGTGAAGAATATAAGACCCCTGGTCATTACTGGGAAAGCTACTTACAACAAAAATCTGTAAAAAAAGAAGAGCAGAAACTCTTTAAGGAGCTTAAAAAGCAATCTTTAGGACTTGATATCGAAGATTTCTCCTTCAGAGATAATACCCTGATAGATCAAGAGGCTTCTGATAATTTAGTACGCATAGCCAAAGAAAACCGTAAAAATGGCAAGCATGATTTTTATGGCTATTATCAAATTCCCTATCAAACAATGATTGATGAACATATTGTTACTATGTCAATAAGAGTAAGTGATACAGAAAATACTAGTAAGAAAGATTTAGAAGAGGCCACAACTAAACTGGATGCTAGCAAGCTACCAGACGGAGAGTACGAATTTTATTTTTTCACAACTGATAAAGATAATTCTGCTAACTATGACAATTCCGGATATATTAGCTATACCTTTAACATTCAAGATGGTAAGGTTGTCCAAGATGACGATGATTAGATGATACTTTGATTCCTGCGATAATCTCGCACTCCATACTGGTGGCATAGAAGTATAGGCTACAGCTAAGTGAAAATGTTAACCTCAAAACATGTAAAAACATCTCCGAAAATCAGTCGGAGATGTCTTTTTGTCTTACAAATTCTTTTTCTTCTTAGCCTTTTTGGTTAGGGCAAGGTCACAATTTTCAATACTTGAGATAAGATGATTAGTCAATTGGAAGTCGTCCACTTGGGGATTCAAGTCCACTTCGTAGACCAGTTGCATGGTCTCGCCTCCACCTGTGGTATTAAGGGAAATCAAGTCGCATTCACTGGTGAAATTGAGCAGGGCTTTAGTGATTTTTTGATCAATCAGGTCTTGGTAGGAGACGTTAATGGTCAGGAGTCTACGACGTTGGTTGTCGGTACGACTTTGACGATTTTCCAAAAGAAGCCAAACAGCTAGAAGGAAAATGGTAAAGAGGACAGCCAGTAAGAGATATCCTGTCCCAGATGCCAGACCAATAATCATGGCCATAAAGACGGCGATTAGCTCTCTGGAACCACTAGTCGCTGAACGAAAACGAATGAGACTAAAGGTCCCTGCCACGGCGATAGAGGTCCCCAAACTGCCATTGACAAGGAAGATAACTAGGGTCATCAAACATGGAAGCAGGGTCAAACTAATGACAAATTCTCTGGTGTAGAGGGTTCGGTATTTATAAGTCCAGGTTAGAGCCAATCCTAAAACAAGGCTGACCAGTAAGGCCAGCATGAGTTGAAGAGGGCTAGCGGTTGCGGTAGCATCGTTAAAGATAGAATTGAAAAGATTAGACATAGGCAGTAGCTCCTTTTTCTTGTGCTGGACGTGGTCCGTAGTCTAGACCTTGAGATTTATGGTAGGCACAGCTGTATTTTGAGAACTTTTGCTCTTCCAAACCATGTTTGTCTAAGATAGCTTGAAGCCAGTCTGGCTTTTGCCCAGGTGCCTTAATTTCCATGATAATTGTATCTTCATCAAGAAGGGGAAAACCATGATTTCCCTTAAAGAGACTGACGTCTTCATCACGGTAAGTCAGATTTTGATCTAGGGTAACACGAACTTTATTGTAGGTATGGCCTTGGATAGTCTCTTTTTCTTTCATAGAAAAACGGTCGTAGTAGATATACATACGAGGTTTAAGCCCCTCATCATATCGTTGACGTAAGTGGTGGATATCCTGTAATAGCTGGCGGTCAGTGATTTGACCATGATTCTTACCGTCTGTCATCAAGTTAGTGATGGCAAGCGGTGTTGAAACGAGACGAAACTTATGACCGATTCCTTCATCATCTTTGGCCTTTACCTCTAAAAAGACCTTACTATCAATTTTGGGATTGGCTAGATAGGTACGCATACGGATTTTCTCTTGACGGTGATTACCATCTAAGGCATCTTGGATGACGTCAAAATTATCCGTATCAAAGTAAATATTTGAAATGGTAGATGTCGGATAATCATCCTCTACCAAATACTCCTTAAGATCAGTGAGCAGGTCTTCAAGATTGTTCTTTGAGACCACATATTTTGTTTCAATACGTTTAAAACGTGTTTCCAATTGTTTAACCATGAAAAAACTCCTTTTTTAGATAAGATACAAAGCCGTAAAGCAACTCCCAGGAAAATAGGGGGACCAGCCGCAGGAGTTTATCTCCAAGCAGGGCCCATCTTTTTCCCCAGAGTTGTAGGCGAGTTCAATTAGATAAGATACAAAGCCGTAAAGCAACGCTCAGGAAAAGAGGGGGAACAGTCGAAGGAGTTTAACTCCAAGCAGGTCCCATCTTTTCCCACGAGTTGTAGGCGTGTTCACTTAGATAAGATACAAAGCCCTCACTTCAAGATTTGGCTTTTTTTAGTAGAAAATTAAATTGAGAGCAAAAGTACTACTATATAAAGTATTCATTTGCTTGCCTACTAGTCTATGGGACTTTTCTGAAAGTTTTCCTAAATCAAACTTTCACCAAACTTAACTTAAGATAAGTTTCAGTTATCCTTTAGAAATGTTTTAGGTAAGTCCCGTAAACTGTAATCATCCAAACGAACCCGGGAGGAAAAATATATGAAATCAAAAAAACTAAAAAAATGGACGACTTTATTAACCTGTGCGACAGCCCTAACAGTCATGACGGCTTGTAGCCAATCAAGCAGTCAGTCAACTGGGACGACGTCAAGCACGACTTCAAAAACAAGTGCTGTAACAGCAACGACCAGTAAGAAAACAAATAAGAACAACAGCAACTATTTTACTTCAAAAGATTCAGACACATCTTATGATGAAAGTTCTGCCTCTAAGATTAAGTTGTCAGGCTCATCTGCGGATGTTTCAGGTGATGGCGTAGCCGTGTCAGGTTCAACCGTAACCATCTCCAAAGCTGGTACCTATGTGATTTCTGGAAAATCTGATGGTGTGCAAATCAAGGTTGACGCTGGCGATTCAGATGATGTCCATATTGTTCTAGATGGTGTTACCATGACGAATACAAATGCAGCCATCAATGCCACAAAGGCTGGTCATGTCTATCTGACCCTCAAAGATGGCACTACAAACACACTTTCTGATTCAAGTTCTAATAGTGATGAAGATGCGGATGCCGTGATTTTCTCTAAAGGAGATTTGACCATTAACGGTTCAGGTACTCTTAACATTGATGCCAAGAAAAATAACGGTATTAAAGCCAATGACAGCCTTCATATGACTGGTGGTACCTATAAGATTACCTCAGTTGGTGATGCCTTCAATGTCAATGATGAACTCAACATCACGGGAACAACCATGACCATTGAGGCTGAGGAAGATGCTGTTAAGGTCGACAATGATGACGACACTTCAGCAGGTACCATGTATCTATCTGACAATACCATGACCATCAAGGCTGGTGACGACGGTATCCATGCGTCCGGCGACCTGATTATTGATAGTGGTACTTACAAGGTTGAAAAATCAACTGAAGGTATCGAAGGTAAATCTGTGACCATCAATGGCGGAGACATCGATGTCTATGCAACGGATGATGGTGTCAATGCGGCCAATGCTAATGCCAGTCAAAGTGAGATTTTCTTCAAGATGACCGGTGGAACCCTAAATGTTGAGGTTGGCCAGGGCGATACCGACCCAATCGATTCTAACGGCGATATTATTGTATCGGGTGGAACAATCAATTTGACTGGTCAGTCTGGCTTTGACTTCGATGGTTCAGCGACCTATACCGGTGGTGACATTACTATCAATGGTGAGAAACAAACTAAGATTGAAAACTCAATGCCTGGTGGCGGTGGTCCCCAAGGTGGTGGACAACCAGGTGGCTTTGGAGGAGGTCACTAAAGAGTCATAGGATGAAACAGAAAGGAAGTGCCTATGTATATTATTATTCCAGCTTATGAACCAGACAAACGCCTGATTCAGGTGGTTCAAGATATTACCATAAAACTCCCTAAAGCCCGTATTATTGTTGTTAATGATGGGAGTGGCCCAGGCTATAACGACTATTACGACGAAACGGCTTTTATTGGAGCGACTGTCCTAACTCATCCGATTAATAAAGGAAAGGGAGCTGCTCTTAAGACTGCTTTCGCTTATATTCAAGAAGAAGTAGTCGGTCAGCACCTTTCGGCTCAACCTATAGTCACAGTTGACAGTGATGGTCAGCACCTGATTAAAGATATTGTCCGTGTGGCCAAGGCAACCGAGGAAAATCCAAGCCATCTTATCTTAGGTGCGCGTGCCTTTGTTGGTAAGGTACCAGCACGTAGTCGCATCGGCAACAAGGTGACTGCAGGGCTCTTCCATCTGGTAACTGGTCAGAAGGTAACAGATACTCAGACAGGACTTCGAGGCATGTCAACCGACCTGATTCCATGGCTTCTTAACCTGGACGGCAATCGTTTCGAGTATGAGTTTAATATGTTGCTTGAAGCCAAAAAATCAGGCCACCAAATCTCTGAAGTCCCTATCGAAACCGTTTATCTGGAGGAAAATAAAAGTTCGCACTTTCGGCCCATTCGTGATTCCATCCGTATTTACAGCCCTTTTTTAAAGTTCTCTGGCACGGCCGTCTTGGCCTCAGTCATTGATGCAACAGCCTTATTTGTGCTCTTTGCCTGGACGAAAAATCTGCTCCTTTCGGTCGTGCTAGCTCGTGTGATTTCGGCTTCCAGCCAGTGTTTGCTGAACGCCAATGTGGTCTTCAATCCGACAAGCTCTCTCTTTAGATCGAGTGTTCGTTACTTTATGTTGGTCTTGGTCCTCCTGGCCTGTAACTATTTCTTACTTAGTAGTCTAGTTGCTATTGGTTTAGGACTGGTTCTGGCAAAATTAGTCACAGAAACCTTGCTCTTTTTAGTTAGCTACAGGGTCCAACATAACGTCGTTTTTGCTTAATAGCTGACTTTTAAATTGCTACTGATTGAATAGAGATAGCTTATTAAATTACCTCTAAAAACTTTCCTAAAAATAGAAAAAGACTACCGTTTTCTACATTCGGTAGTTTTTAATATTTGTCGAAATGTTAATCAATTTACAATATGATTAAAAAATGAAATGATTTGATAAAGACTCTGGTTGACTGAAAAAAATATGCTATAATGAAATTGTTTGAATTATGTAGATTTTATTCAAACTAGGAAAATGAAATGAGGACCTAAAATGGGAAAAAAGGTACATTATAAGCTTCACAAAGTTAAGAAGCAGTGGGTGACGATTGCCGTCACTTCGGCAGCACTTGCCTCTATCGTAGGTGGTGCTACAGTTGCCAATCAAAAAGTTTCAGCTGATGAAACAACTAAACCAGTTGCCTCTACGACAGCTGAAAGCGATGTTGTCGTTGAAACGCATGAAGTAGCCGCTCCTGCAGCAACTGCTACGACAGATGCGACAGCAACAACAACTGACAAGGCTGCTGATGCTGCAACAGTCGAAACTCCTGCGGCAGCAACCACTGCAGCAGATACAACTACTAATACTGCAACACCAGTAACAACAGATCGTGCAGCAGTAGCAAATGGTGCGACAACAGAAACACCAGCTGCAACAGCGACAGATACAACGCTTACAGTAGCTGAAAAACCAAAATCTGGTGTTACTGAAAAAGAAGAAACAGCAGCGCTCTCTTTGAACAACATCAAACAAGTTGATGGTAAATACTATTATGTCAAAGAAGATGGTTCATACAAAACAAATTTTGCTGTTTCAGTTAATGGCCAGTTGCTTTACTTCGGTAAAGACGGTGCTTTGACAAGCACATCAACACACTCATTCACACCAGGTACAACTAATCTAGTTGATGCTTTTTCTTCACATAACCGTGCTTACGATTCTAAGAAGGAAAGCTTCGAGTTGGTAGATGGGTACTTGACACCAAACAGCTGGTACCGTCCAGTCACTATTTTGGAAAATGGTGAAAAATGGCGTGTGTCAACTGAGAAAGATTTCCGTCCACTTTTGATGGCATGGTGGCCTGATGTAGATACACAAGTAGCCTACCTCAATACTTTCTCTAAACACTTTAATCTTAACGCAACTTATTCAACCAGCCAAAGTCAATCTGAATTGAATGCAGCTGCTAAGACAATTCAAATTAAGATTGAACAAGAAATTTCAGCTAAAAAATCAACTGAATGGCTTCGTCAAGCAATTGAGTCTTTTGTAAAAGAACAAGACCAGTGGAATACTACAACTGAAAACTATACCCTTGCTGACCACCTTCAAGGGGGAGCTCTTCTTTATGTCAATAATGACAAGACACCTTGGGCAAATTCTGATTACCGTTTGCTTAACCGTACACCAAGTAACCAAGATGGTTCTCTAAATGGTACAGGAAGATACTTGGGTGGTTATGAATTCCTACTTGCCAATGACGTTGATAACTCAAACCCAGTTGTGCAAGCTGAGCAGTTGAACCAAATTCACTATCTTGTGAACTGGGGATCAATTGTTATGGGTGATAAGGATGCTAACTTTGATGGTATCCGTGTTGATGCAGTTGATAATGTCGATGCAGACCTTCTCCAAGTTTATACAAACTACTTCCGTGCAGCCTTTGGTGTGGATAAATCTGAAGCAAATGCACTTGCTCACATTTCTATCCTTGAAGCTTGGGATTTAAATGATAATGCTTATAATCAAAAACATGATGGTGCAGCCCTTGCCATGGATAATAACCTTCGTTATGCAATTATGGGTGCACTTTATGGATCTGGATCTTCATTGAAAGATTTGATTACTAGCAGTTTGACAGACCGTACAAATAATAGTAAGTACGGAGATACACAAGCTAACTATATCTTTGCGCGTGCTCATGATAACCTTGTTCAAGATATCATTCGTGATATTGTTCAAAAAGAAATCAATCCAAAATCAGATGGTTATACCATGACTGATGCTGAATTGAAACGTGCCTTTGAAATCTATAATGAAGATATGAAGAAGGCAGAAAAACGTTATACTATTAACAATATTCCAGCCGCCTATGCTTTGATTCTTCAAAATATGGAGCAGGTAACTCGTGTTTATTATGGAGATCTTTATACGGATAACGGCCAATATATGGCTACCAAGTCTCCTTACTATGATGCTATCACAACACTCTTGAAGAACCGTATGAAATATGTTTCAGGTGGACAATCGATGAAAGTCGACACGTTCAATGGAAAAGAAATCTTGTCATCTGTTCGTTACGGTAAAGATATTATGACTGCTGACCAAACTACGGGTGTAGCAGAAACAAGTAAACATTCTGGTATGTTGACCCTTATTGCCAATAATCAGGATTTCTCATTGGGTGATGGTACTTTGAAAGTTAACATGGGTAAACTTCATGCTAACCAAGCCTACCGTCCATTACTTCTTGGTACTGATAAGGGAATTGTCACTTACGAGAATGATGCAGTTGCAGCTGGAAAAATTAAATACACCGATGCTGAAGGGAACTTGTCTTTCAGTGGGGATGAAATCAAGGGATATCGAACTGTTGATATGAGAGGTTATCTTGGTGTATGGGTACCAGTAGGCGCACCTGATAACCAAGATATCC
The DNA here is from genome assembly GCF_001812855.1 of Streptococcus sp. HMSC072D03. Taxonomy (NCBI): domain Bacteria; kingdom Bacillati; phylum Bacillota; class Bacilli; order Lactobacillales; family Streptococcaceae; genus Streptococcus; species Streptococcus sp. HMSC072D03. The sequence goes on along the minus strand of NZ_KV810679.1, from coordinate 13,713 downwards.
GTGTTAAAGGTTCAGATAAGAAACTGGATAAGACATTCTCAGCTACTGAAGCATTGGACTCACAAGTTATCTATGAAGGTTTCTCAAACTTCCAAGATTTTGTTGAAAAAGACAGCCAGTATACCAATAAATTGATTGCAGAAAACGCAGAACTCTTCAAGTCATGGGGAATCACATCATTCGAGATGGCTCCTCAATTTGTATCGGCTGATGACCGTACCTTCCTTGATTCTGTTATCCAAAATGGCTATGCCTTTACTGACCGTTATGACCTTGCTATGAGTAAGAATAACAAATACGGTTCTAAAGAAGATCTTCGTGATGCCCTTAAGGCGCTTCACAAGCAAGGTATTCAAGCAATTGCTGACTGGGTTCCAGATCAACTTTACCAATTGCCAGGACAAGAAGTTGTAACAGCAACACGTGCAAATAGTTATGGTACTCCAAAGGCCAATGCTTATATCAATAACACTTTATATGTTGCAAATTCTAAATCATCAGGTAAGGACTTCCAAGCTCAATATGGTGGTGAGTTCCTTGATGAGCTCCAAAAGAAATATCCACAGTTGTTTGAAGATGTGATGATATCAACTGGTAAGAAGATTGATCCATCTGTTAAAATCAAGCAATGGTCTGCTAAGTACATGAATGGTACTAATATCCTTGGTCGTGGTAATCGTTATGTTCTCAGTAACGATGCTACTGGTCGCTATTATCAAGTTACTGATAATGGCATCTTCTTGCCAAAACCTTTGACAGACCAAGGTGGTAAGACAGGTTTCTACTATGATGGTAAGGGTATGGCCTACTTTGATAATAGTGGTTTCCAAGCTAAGAATGCTTTCATTAAATATGCTGGAAATTACTATTACTTCGATAAAGAAGGTTATATGTTGACTGGTCGTCAAGATATCGATGGTAAGACTTATTTCTTCTTGCCAAATGGTGTACAGCTTCGTGATTCTATTTATCAACAAGATGGTAAATATTATTACTTTGGTAGCTTTGGTGAGCAATACAAAGATGGTTACTTTGTATTCGATGTACCGAAAGAAGGTACTTCAGAAACAGAAGCTAAATTCCGTTATTTCTCACCAACTGGAGAAATGGCTGTTGGCTTGACTTATGCTGGTGGAGGATTGCAATACTTTGATGAAAATGGCTTCCAAGCTAAAGGTACTAAGTATGTGACTCCAGACGGAAAACTCTACTTCTTTGATAAAAATTCAGGTAATGCCTACACAAATCGTTGGGCAGAAATCGATGGTATCTGGTATCAATTCAACGATCAAGGCTATGCACAAGCTAAGAAGGGTGAATTCTACACAACAGATGGCTCAACATGGTTCTACCGTGATGCAGCTGGTAAAAATGTGACAGGTGCCCTTACTTTGGACGGTCACGACTATTACTTCCGTGCAAATGGTGCCCAAGTTAAAGGTGAATTTGTTACTGAAAATGGCAAGATTAGCTACTACACTGTAGATAATGGTTACAAGGTTAAAGACAAGTTCTTCGAAGTGAACGGCAAGTGGTACCATGCTGATAAGGATGGTAACCTCGCTACAGGTCGTCAAACGATTGACCACCTTAACTATTACTTCAATGCTGATGGAAGCCAAGTCAAATCTGATTTCTTCACTCTTGATGGTGGTAAGACATGGTACTACGCCAAAGATAATGGTGAAATCGTGACAGGTGCCTATAGTGTTGGTGGTAAAAACTATTACTTCAAAGAAGATGGTAGTCAAGTCAAAGGCGACTTTGTTAAGAATGCTGACGGATCACTTTCTTACTATGACAAAGATTCAGGTGAGCGTCTCAATAACCGTTTCTTGACAACTGGTAACAATGTTTGGTACTACTTCAAAGATGGTAAGGCTGTAACAGGACGCCAAAATATCGATGGTAAAGAATATTACTTTGATAATTTGGGACGTCAAGTTAAAGGTAGCCCAATCAGCACACCAAAAGGAGTAGAATACTACGAATCAGTTCTTGGAGAACGTGTGACAAACACATGGATTACTTTCCAAGACGGTACGACTGTCTTCTTCGATGAAAATGGTTATGCTGATTTTGATAAATAAATAATCAATCAATCTAATCTTAATCTGAGAGATTAAGTGAAAAACGATATGATTTGACATGAATTTATAGGTGAAATTTCTTGAAAACGAGAATCGTTTAAAGAAATTTTGCCTTTTTATGCTCCTTAAAGAAAAAATCTGACAAATATCAATTTTGAGTCAGAATCATTGTAAAAGCTATTGTATCAAGGACTTTGGCGGCTTTTATGAAAAATAGTTTTAGTTATCAAATGATATGAAAATGAGAATTGAAAACCTATGAAATAGGTGTGTTACAAAGTTTTTCTAATATTAATGTTATGTAATATATATTTTATAAAAAAACAATTAATTCGAGAAATAGTTAGAAAATAATGATATAATATAACTGTTTGAAATCGGATAGATTTCAGTCTGATTTTGACAAATAAAATCACGGGGAAAATTATAATGGAAAATAAGATACACTATAAGCTTCATAAAGTTAAGAAGCAATGGGTTACAATTGCAGTTGCTTCTGTAGCACTTGCTACTGTCTTGGGAGGATTGTCTGTAACAACATCTTCAGTTTCAGCGGATGAAACTCAAGATAAGACAGTAACTCAATCAAATTCAGGTACAACAGCTTCTTTAGTTACTTCTCCTGAAGCAACCAAAGAAGCCGATAAACGTACAAATACAAAAGAAGCAGATGTTTTAACACCTGCTAAAGAAACAAATGCTGTAGAAACAGCGACTGCAACGAACACACAAGCAACAGCTGAAGCAGCTACAACAGCAACAACAGCTGATGTAGCAGTGGCAGCTGTTCCAAATAAAGAAGCAGTTGTGACAACAGATGCACCAGCTGTTACAACTGAAAAAGCAGAAGAACAACCAGCAACAGTGAAGGCTGAAGTTGTTAATACAGAAGTTAAGGCGCCAGAAGCTGCTTTGAAAGATTCAGAAGTAGAAGCTGCGCTTTCCTTGAAAAACATCAAAAACATTGATGGTAAATATTACTATGTTAATGAAGATGGTTCACACAAAGAAAACTTTGCCATTACTGTAAATGGTCAATTGCTTTACTTCGGTAAAGATGGTGCTCTTACAAGTTCATCAACATACTCTTTCACACCAGGAACAACAAATATTGTTGATGGTTTCTCAATAAATAACCGTGCCTACGATTCATCTGAAGCTAGCTTTGAATTGATTGATGGTTATTTGACTGCAGATAGCTGGTACCGTCCAGCTTCTATCATCAAAGATGGTGTAACTTGGCAAGCATCAACTGCAGAAGATTTCCGTCCACTTTTGATGGCTTGGTGGCCAAATGTAGATACACAAGTTAACTACTTGAACTACATGTCTAAAGTATTTAACTTGGATGCTAAATATTCAAGTACAGATAAGCAAGAAACTTTGAAAGTTGCTGCTAAGGACATTCAAATCAAGATTGAGCAAAAGATTCAGGCTGAAAAATCAACACAATGGTTGCGTGAAACTATCTCTGCCTTTGTTAAGACACAACCACAATGGAACAAAGAAACTGAAAACTACTCTAAAGGTGGCGGCGAAGATCACCTTCAAGGTGGTGCCCTTCTTTATGTGAATGATTCACGTACACCATGGGCGAATTCTGACTATCGTCGTTTGAACCGTACAGCAACTAACCAGACTGGTACAATTGATAAATCAATTCTTGATGAGCAATCAGATCCAAACCACATGGGTGGTTTCGACTTCTTGCTAGCTAATGACGTAGATTTGTCAAACCCAGTTGTTCAAGCGGAACAATTGAACCAAATCCACTACCTTATGAACTGGGGTTCAATCGTTATGGGTGACAAGGATGCTAACTTCGATGGTATCCGTGTCGACGCGGTAGATAATGTCGATGCAGACATGCTTCAACTCTACACAAACTACTTCCGTGAGTACTATGGTGTTAACAAATCTGAAGCAAACGCTCTTGCTCACATCTCAGTCCTTGAAGCATGGAGCCTTAATGACAACCACTACAATGACAAGACAGATGGCGCTGCGCTTGCTATGGAAAACAAACAACGTTTGGCTCTCCTCTTCTCATTGGCTAAACCAATCAAAGAACGTACACCAGCTGTAAGTCCTTTGTATAACAATACTTTCAACACGACACAACGTGATGAAAAGACTGATTGGATTAACAAAGATGGAAGCAAGGCCTATAACGAAGACGGAACAGTTAAACAGTCTACAATCGGTAAATATAACGAGAAATACGGAGATGCGTCAGGAAATTACGTCTTTATCCGTGCCCATGATAACAACGTTCAAGATATTATTGCTGAAATCATCAAGAAAGAAATCAATCCAAAATCAGATGGTTTCACGATTACTGATGCTGAAATGAAGCAAGCCTTTGAGATTTACAACAAAGACATGCTCAGCAGCGACAAAAAATATACGCTTAACAACATCCCAGCGGCTTACGCGGTTATGTTGCAAAACATGGAAACTATCACTCGTGTCTACTATGGAGACCTTTATACAGATGATGGTCACTACATGGAAACTAAGTCTCCATATTACGATACCATTGTTAACTTGATGAAGAGTCGTATCAAGTATGTATCTGGTGGGCAAGCACAACGTTCATACTGGTTGCCAACTGATGGTAAGATGGACAATTCAGATGTTGAACTTTACCGTACAAATGAAGTCTACACTTCAGTACGTTATGGTAAAGACATTATGACAGCTAATGATACAGAAGGTTCTAAATACAGCCGTACTTCTGGTCAGGTAACACTTGTAGCTAACAATCCAAAATTGAATTTGGATCAATCAGCTAAACTTAATGTTGAAATGGGTAAAATCCATGCCAACCAAAAATACCGTGCTTTGATTGTTGGTACAGCTGATGGTATCAAGAACTTTACATCTGATGCAGATGCAATCGCAGCAGGTTACGTTAAAGAAACAGACAGCAACGGTGTCTTGACTTTCGGTGCTAATGACATCAAGGGTTATGAAACATTTGATATGTCTGGTTTCGTAGCAGTTTGGGTTCCAGTTGGAGCTTCAGATAATCAAGATATCCGAGTAGCGCCTTCAACAGAAGCTAAAAAAGAGGGTGAATTGACTCTTAAAGCGACTGAAGCTTATGATTCACAATTAATCTACGAAGGCTTCTCTAACTTTCAAACTATTCCAGATGGTTCAGATCCTTCAGTCTATACTAACCGTAAGATTGCTGAAAATGTTGATTTGTTCAAATCATGGGGTGTAACATCATTTGAAATGGCACCTCAATTTGTATCTGCTGACGATGGTACCTTCCTTGACTCAGTTATCCAAAATGGTTATGCCTTTGCAGACCGTTACGATCTTGCCATGAGTAAGAACAATAAATACGGTTCTAAAGAAGATCTACGTGATGCTCTTAAAGCACTTCATAAGGCTGGTATTCAAGCAATCGCTGACTGGGTTCCAGACCAAATTTACCAATTGCCAGGTAAAGAAGTTGTAACAGCGACTCGTACTGATGGTGCTGGTCGTAAGATTGCGGACGCTATCATTGACCACTCACTTTATGTGGCTAACTCTAAGTCATCAGGCAAAGATTACCAAGCTAAATACGGTGGTGAATTCTTGGCTGAACTTAAAGCTAAGTACCCTGAAATGTTCAAGGTAAACATGATTTCAACTGGTAAACCAATTGATGATTCTGTTAAATTGAAACAATGGAAGGCTGAATACTTCAACGGAACAAACGTTCTTGAACGTGGTGTTGGCTATGTACTTAGCGATGAAGCAACTGGTAAGTATTTCACTGTCACTAAAGAAGGTAACTTCATTCCTCTTCAATTGACAGGTAAAGAAAAGGTTATTACTGGATTCTCAAGTGATGGTAAAGGAATCACTTACTTCGGTACAAGTGGTACACAAGCTAAATCTGCCTTTGTAACCTTCAATGGTAACACTTACTACTTTGATGCTCGTGGTCACATGGTTACTAACAGTGAATACTCACCAAATGGTAAAGACGTTTATCGTTTCTTACCAAATGGTATCATGTTGAGTAATGCCTTCTACATTGATGCTAATGGTAATACCTACCTTTATAACTCTAAAGGTCAAATGTACAAGGGTGGTTACACTAAATTTGATGTTTCTGAAACTGATAAAGACGGTAAAGAATCTAAGGTTGTGAAATTCCGTTACTTCACTAATGAAGGTGTCATGGCCAAAGGTGTTACGGTTATTGATGGTTTCACACAATATTTTGGAGAAGACGGTTTCCAAGCTAAAGATAAGTTAGTAACCTTTAAAGGTAAAACTTATTACTTTGACGCACACACTGGTAATGGTATCAAGGATACTTGGAGAAATATCAATGGTAAGTGGTACTACTTTGATGCAAACGGTGTTGCTGCTACAGGTGCACAAGTCATCAATGGTCAAAAACTTTACTTCAATGAAGATGGAAGCCAAGTTAAAGGTGGCGTTGTTAAGAATGCAGATGGTACTTACAGCAAGTACAAAGAAGGTTCTGGAGAGCTAGTGACTAACGAATTCTTCACAACTGATGGCAATGTTTGGTACTATGCAGGCGCTAATGGTAAGACTGTTACAGGTGCACAAGTCATCAATGGCCAACACCTATACTTTAATGCAGACGGAAGCCAAGTTAAGGGTGGTGTTGTTAAGAATGCAGATGGTACTTATAGTAAGTATAATGCTTCAACAGGTGAACGCTTGACTAATGAGTTTTTCACAACAGGCGACAACAACTGGTACTACATTGGTGCTAATGGTAAGTCAGTGACTGGTGAAGTTAAAATTGGTGACGATACTTATTTCTTCGCTAAGGATGGTAAACAAGTAAAAGGTCAAACAGTAAGTGCTGGCAATGGTCGAATTAGCTATTACTATGGTGATAGTGGTAAGAGAGCTGTTAGCACATGGATAGAAATTCAACCAGGAGTTTACGTTTACTTTGATAAGAATGGTCTTGCTTATCCACCTAGAGTGCTAAACTAATTGATTTAAAAAGGAGGACTTTGGTTCTCCTTTTTATATTTTATGGGAACGAGTCTTTTTTATGACAAAATTATAATCTATTATTAATGTGATAAAAATATCATTAAAATAAGTTTTATTAACTTTTTTTGATAATAAAAAATGATATAATAAGTAAGTCTTTAAGATGTAGATTTTAAGACAAAAAATATATTGGGGAAAAATTGAATATGGAAAATAAAGTACGCTATAAACTGCACAAAGTGAAGAAGCAATGGGTTACTTTAGCGGTTGCTTCAGTAGCCTTGGCTACCATTGTTGGTGCTAGTGTTACCACGTCTTCACTTGTTTCGGCAGAAGAAATAAATAATACTAATGGATCACCTTCAACAACTACAGTCGGGGAAAATACAAATCCTGTGGTTGAAAAAGAGGTAGGCACAACAACAGAGGTGGCAAATACTTCAAATGCCACAACAACAGACCGAGCAGCAGTTACTGCTGACAAACCAGCTGGAACGACAGTTCAACCAAATTCAGGAACAACTAGTGATAGAGCTGCAGCAGTAGAGGTTGAAGCCAAACCTGAAACGACTGCTAAGCCAGAAGTTGCTACTAAACCAGAAACAGCTACAACATCAGAAGTCGCTGCAAATGCTGGAGTAGCTGCTCCAACGACTGAGAAGTCTAAAGAGCTTTCTGAAGCCGAAATTAAGGCTGCAGTCTCACTCGATAATATTAAAAAAGAAAAAGATGGTAAATATTACTATCTTTTAGAAGATGGATCACACAAGAAAAACTTTGCCATTACTGTAAATGGTCAGGTCCTTTATTTTGATGAAAATGGTGCCCTTTCAAGCACATCAACGTATTCATTTACACAAGAAACAACAAATCTAGTCACTGATTTTACAAAAAATAATGCTGCCTACGATTCAACTAAAGCAAGCTTTGAACTTGTTGATGGTTATTTGACAGCAGACAGTTGGTACCGTCCAAAAGAAATCCTTGAAGCTGGTACAACTTGGAAAGCGTCAACTGAAAAAGATTTTCGTCCACTTTTGATGTCTTGGTGGCCTGATAAGGATACTCAAGTAGCTTACTTGAATTACATGACTAAGGCTCTTAGCAACGGTGAAGAAACAAAAGATGTCTTTACGATTGAAAATTCTCAAGCTAGCTTGAATGCCGCAGCTCAAATCCTCCAACGTAAGATTGAAGTTAAGATTGCTGCTAATAAGTCAACAGACTGGTTGCGTCAGTCAATCGAGGCTTTTGTTAAAGACCAAGATAAATGGAACATTAATTCTGAATCGCCAGGTAAGGAACACTTCCAAAAAGGTGCGCTTCTTTTTGTGAACAGCGATTCAACTAAATGGGCTAACTCTGATTATCGTAAGCTTAATCAAACGGCGACAAGTTATATTAAAAATCATAAGATTGTTAATGGTAGCGATGGTGGTTATGAATTCTTGCTCTCAAATGACATTGACAACTCTAATCCAGTCGTTCAAGCAGAAATGCTTAACCAATTGTATTACTTTATGAACTGGGGACAAATCGTCTTTGGTGATAAGGACAAGGATGCTCACTTTGATGGTATACGTGTTGATGCTGTGGATAATGTTAGCGTTGACATGCTTCAATTAGTGTCTTCATACATGAAGGCTGCATACAAGGTTAATGAGTCGGAAGCTCGTGCCCTTGCGAATATCTCTATTCTTGAAGCATGGTCACACAATGACCCATATTATGTGAATGAGCACAACACAGCAGCTCTTTCTATGGATAATGGTCTCCGTTTGTCAATTGTTCACGGATTAACTCGTCCAGTAACTAATAAAGGTACAGGTGCACGTAATGCATCAATGAAGGACCTTATTAACGGAGGTTATTTCGGTCTCTCAAACCGTGCAGAAGTCACTTCATATGATCAACTTGGTTTTGCAACCTACCTCTTTGTTCGTGCACATGACTCAGAAGTTCAAACGGTTATCGCAGACATTATCAGTAAAAAAATTGATCCTACAACAGATGGTTTCACTTTCACATTAGATCAATTGAAACAAGCTTTCGATATTTATAATGCTGATATGTTGAAAGTTGATAAGGAATATACGCATTCAAATATTCCTGCTGCCTATGCTTTGATGCTTCAAACAATGGGTGCGGCAACACGTGTTTATTATGGAGATTTGTATACTGATAATGGTCAATACATGGCTAAGAAATCACCATACTTTGATCAAATCACAACTCTTCTTAAAGCGCGTCCTAAGTATGTAGCTGGTGGTCAAACATCTTATATCCACAACCTTGCTGGTGATGGGGTATCATCTGCTAAAGACAATAAAGAAGTTCTTGTCTCTGTCCGTTATGGTCAAGATTTGATGTCTAAGACAGATACAGAAGGTGGAAAATACGGTCGCAATTCAGGTATGTTGACCCTTATTGCTAATAACCCGGATTTGAAATTAGCAGATGGTGAAACTATTACTGTAAATATGGGTGCAGCCCACAAGAATCAAGCTTATCGTCCACTCTTGCTTGGTACGGAAAAAGGTATTGTGTCATCATTGAATGATTCAGATACTAAGATTGTTAAATACACAGATGCACAAGGAAATCTTGTCTTCACAGCTGATGAAATCAAAGGCTTTAAGACTGTTGATATGAGTGGTTACCTTTCAGTTTGGGTACCAGTAGGTGCGACTGACGATCAAAACGTTCTTGCTAAACCATCAACAAAAGCCTATAAAGAAGGGGATAAGGTTTATAGCTCTTCTGCAGCACTTGAAGCACAAGTGATTTACGAAGGCTTCTCAAACTTCCAAGACTTTGTCAAAGAGGATAGTCAATACACTAACAAATTGATTGCAGCTAACGCAGACCTCTTCAAGTCATGGGGTATTACGTCATTTGAGATTGCACCTCAATATGTCTCATCTAAGGATGGCACTTTCCTTGATTCTATTATTGAAAATGGTTATGCCTTCACAGACCGTTACGACTTTGCCATGAGCAAAAACAATAAATACGGTTCAAAAGAAGACCTTCGTGATGCCCTCAAGGCTCTTCACAAACAAGGTATTCAGGTCATTGCTGACTGGGTTCCAGACCAATTGTACACCCTTCCAGGTAAAGAAGTAGTGACTGCTACGCGTACTGATACACATGGTAAGGTCCTTGATGATACTAGCTTGGTTAATAAACTTTATGTGACAAATACCAAGTCATCAGGTAATGATTTCCAAGCCCAGTACGGTGGTGCCTTCCTCGACAAACTTCAAAAACTTTATCCAGAAATCTTCAAAGAAGTTATGGAAGCGTCTGGTAAGACAATTGATCCATCTGTGAAGATTAAACAGTGGGAAGCTAAATACTTTAACGGTACAAACATCCAAAAACGTGGTTCTGACTATGTTCTCAGCGATGGTAAATTGTACTTCACCGTTAACGATAAAGGTACCTTCCTCCCAGCAGCCTTGACTGGTGATACAAAAGCTAAGACTGGTTTTGCCTATGATGGTACAGGTGTAACTTATTACACAACATCAGGTACTCAAGCTAAGAGTCAGTTTGTAACTTATAACGGTAAGCAATACTACTTTAACGATAAGGGTTACCTTGTAACTGGTGAACAAACTATCGATGGTTCTAACTATTTCTTCTTGCCAAATGGTGTCATGTTTACTGATGGTGTCAGAAAAAATGCCAAAGGTCAATCATTGGTTTATGGTAAGTCAGGTAAATTGACGACTCAAACTGGTTGGAAAGAAGTTACCGTTAAAGATGATAGTGGTAAGGAAGAGAAATTCTACCAATACTTCTTCAAGGGTGGTATCATGGCTACTGGTTTGACTGAAGTAGAAGGTAAGGAAAAATACTTCTATGATAATGGTTACCAAGCTAAAGGTGTCTTCGTTCCTACAAAAGACGGCCATTTAATGTTCTTCTGTGGCGATTCAGGTGAACGTAAGTACTCAGGCTTCTTTGAACAAGATGGTAACTGGTACTACGCTAATGATAAGGGCTATGTTGCCACTGGATTTACTAAGGTAGGTAAACAGAACCTTTACTTCAATGAAAAAGGTGTTCAAGTTAAGAACCGCTTCTTCCAAGTTGGTGATGCCACATACTATGCAAATAACGAAGGTGACGTTCTTCGTGGTGCGCAAACCATCAATGGAGACGAACTCTACTTTGATGAATCAGGTAAACAAGTTAAAGGTGAGTTCGTGAACAATCCTGATGGTACGACTTCATACTACGATGCAATCACAGGTGTGAAACTTGTTGATACATCACTAGTAGTTGATGGTCAAACCTTTAATGTCGATGCTAAGGGTGTTGTGACTAAGGCACATACACCAGGCTTCTATACTACTGGGGACAACAACTGGTTCTATGCAGACTCATATGGACGTAATGTCACAGGTGCTCAGGTCATCAATGGTCAACACCTCTACTTTGATGCTAATGGTCGCCAAGTTAAGGGTGGCTTCGTAACGAACACTGACGGTAGTCGTTCATTCTACCACTGGAATACCGGTGATAAATTGGTATCAACCTTCTTCACTACCGGTCATGATAGATGGTATTATGCTGATGATAGAGGTAATGTCGTTACAGGAGCTCAAGTTATCAACGGTCAAAAACTCTTCTTTGATACTGATGGTAAGCAGGTTAAAGGTGCTTTCGCAACAAATGCGAATGGTAGTCGCTCATACTACCACTGGAATACTGGTAATAAGTTAGTATCAACCTTCTTCACTAGTGGAGATAACAACTGGTATTATGCAGATGCCAAGGGTGAAGTTGTTGTTGGCGAACAGACGATCAACGGTCAACACCTTTACTTTGACCAAACTGGTAAGCAAGTGAAGGGGGCAACTGCTACGAATCCTGATGGCTCAATCTCTTACTATGATGTTCATACAGGGGAAAAGGCTATTAATCGTTGGGTTAAAATTCCTTCAGGGCAATGGGTATACTTCAACGCTCAAGGAAAAGGCTACGTGTCAAATTAAGAGTAATGAATGAAAGAAGTCAATCACTTTTGTGGTTGCTTTTTTCGTAAAAAATTGTCTAACTTTTATACATTCAGGTCATTTGTCTGGGTAAAAAAGTGGTATAATAACTCTTGCTAAATCTTTATTTTGGAGTACACATGGCTAAGTCAAAAAATACTATTGAAAGTCGGATAGATTACTCGATTCTCCTGCCAGTTCTCATATTGCTACTGGTTGGTTTGGTTTCGATATTTATAGCGACAAATTTTGATTACCCAAAGAATCTTGTGCAAGTCATGTCTCAGCAAGTACTATGGATTTTTCTAGGTTCAGTACTTGCTTTTGTTGTCATGTTATTTAATACAGAGTTTCTTTGGAAGGTAACCCCCTGGCTCTATATTTTCGGTCTGGGGCTTATGGTTCTACCTCTTGTTTTCTATTCTCCTGCTTTGGTTGCCTCAACAGGAGCGAAAAACTGGGTAAGCATTGGATCAGTCACCCTTTTCCAACCATCTGAATTTATGAAGATATCCTACATTCTCTTTCTATCGAGAATAGGTGTTTGGGCTAAGCAAGGTAAGGAAGTGACCAACCTTCAGGATGACTGGTTATTGCTCTTCCAATATGTTGCAGTCACGCTCCCTGTTTTAGGTTTACTAGTTCTTCAAGGAGATATGGGGACTGCCTTAGTCTTTCTGGCTATTTTAGCCGGTATCGTAGTGGTTTCGGGGATATCCTGGCGTATTATCTTGCCGGTAGTTCTAGCTTTTGCAACAGGGTTAGCCTTGTTTGTAATGATATTTACCACAGATTGGGGTAAGGAAGCTATGCTCAAGATGGGGGTACAAACCTATCAGATTAACCGTATCTCAGCTTGGTTGGATCCCTTCACTTATGCAGATGGTATCGCCTTTCAACAGACACAAGGGATGATTTCGATTGGTACTGGAGGAATCTATGGTAAAGGCTTTAATCATCTGGAGTTGAACGTACCGGTTCGTGAGAGTGATATGATTTTCACAGTCATTGCGGAAGATTTTGGTTTGGTAGGTGGTGGATTGGTTCTTCTAACCTATCTCTTCCTTATTTACCGCATGTTGCGAGTGACGTTCAAATCTAACAACCGTTTTTATACCTTTATTTCGACAGGCTTTATCATGATGATTGTCTTCCATATTTTTGAAAATATTGGGGCAGCAGTTGGAATTCTTCCTTTGACAGGTATTCCTTTGCCCTTCATTTCTCAAGGGGGATCATCGCTCATCTCTAACTTGATTGGTGTTGGTTTGGTGCTTTCAATGGCTTATCAGACTAACCTCAACGAGGAAAATAAAATTCTCCTGGCTATGTCTCGTCGTATGCGTACGTCTGGAACTAGTCAAGTGAAACCTGTTTCTAAGAGCAAGTCTAAGAAAAACAAGCCTTCGAAGAGTGTTACCAAGGCCTCTCAAGAATTGGTCAAGGCTAAAGATAAGGTTGATAAGGCCACTGAGAAAATGCGTCAAACCATTTCTCAAAATACGCCAAGCATTCATCAAGGCAAGCGTCGTAAGGGTTCGAAAAAGAAACCGACACGTAAACATTAAGAGAAAACAAGTTGGTTAATCCAACTTGTTCAGAATGAAGACAAACATCGTTTTTGATGT
>NZ_KV810678.1:0-445 GCF_001812855.1 Streptococcus sp. HMSC072D03 | reverse complement strand
TTTGTGTTGCACTTCATTTTACAATAGGGCATATTTATTTTTTTCATTATCCGGTGCAAATTCAAAAGAAACAAGGTCTTTCTTGGTTAAACGTCTAACACTCTGAGTAATGGCACTCCTAGATACTTCAAGTATCTCAGATAATTTCACCAAATTCACAGGCTGATTGCGACCTATTAGGTCAATCAAATGGACTTCATTAATAGTGATTGATTTATCAATACTGTTCCTATGCTGAGCCTTTTTCAACTGTTCAAAGGCTAAAGCAAAGCTGTTAAAACGATTATTAAACTTATGCAGTTCTTTCTTATTCATAGCGTCCCTCTTTTGTTAACTAGATTAACAAAATGATATTTTCTTGTCAAGCTGAGCCTAAAAAATCCTCCAGAACTAAGCTCCGAAGGATTTATTTTGGCTCTATAATTTCTGTAGTGGGTAAAACTAC
>NZ_KV810677.1:0-1731 GCF_001812855.1 Streptococcus sp. HMSC072D03 | reverse complement strand
TTATTGTGCACTTATATTGTATATTCAAGACACAAAAAAACCAGTCATCTGACTGGTTACTCTGCGGAAAGAGGGACTTGAACCCTCACGACCTAAAGCGGTCACAGGATCCTTAGTCCTGCGCGTCTGCCAATTCCGCCATTTCCGCTAACAACATTAGTTATTATATCAAGATTGACAACTCGTGTCAATACTTTTTTGAAAGTTTTTTATAACTTTCTCTTGTCTCTTTCGAAACAACTACCATATAATACCATTTATTGTTTACTGACGTCAATACTTTTTTGCCTTTTTTTAAATTTTTTAGCAAAAGTTATCTATTATATCTCTTATCAAAGGTTAAGCTAAACTCTTATTCAGTTTATCTAATTTCTCTCTAAGGGGAGCTAAGTAGACTTCTTCTCCAAAACCACGCGATTTTAAGCCATCCTCGGCACAAGACAATAGCAATTCTGTCAAAGGTAAAATCATCTTGAGGTCTGTAGCAGAAATATTCTTTTTCGAAAATAAACGACGAATTCTAGGAAAATCATAGTCAAATGCTTCAAAAAAAGGTGAGTTATTCAAAATATTTTCCAGATTTTCCAAATTGACTAAAAGACCAAGGTGAAAGGCTGCTGGTGCAAAGGTTGATGAGAAAGGTTGGGTACAAACACTGCGAAACTCAATCGTCCCTCGTATCGTTAAATCTTGGAATTGATAAGAACGGTGAGTCTTAAAATCTTCCTCACTTGGCTCAATAGTGACTACTTCGCCATGAATAGAGTGTGCTTTGACAGATGACGTACTTAGATAGTCTTTAGCACGTATTGGTTCAAAATAGTAGGTTTCATCACTACGCTTAGCAGTAAAAATGGCTGTCTCAGACAAGTAAGAAAAATAGTGATCTTCGCTCTTAAACACCTTGGGAAATACCCCTGCATTTTCCTCAAAAACACCATGCATGGAATTCTCCCAGAAAACATCACGAGAAAGCGCTAAATCCCAATCTGAGCCCCAAAATTCAGAGTTTGCCAATAATACTGCTTTGGGTCCCTCTATTTGATTAAAAGCATTTAAAACCCTTAAATAGGACGTTTTTGAAACATCTAACTGTACCTGACTCCCACAGATGAAAGAACCATATTCTGGATAATCATGAAAGAAAGGATCGTTCTTTGCTTTAGATAACTCGAGAAAATCCATAAGCATCTCATAACGAGGAGATTTAACAGGTCTGTTGTCATTTTTTGCCCAGTTTGGATTCACTCCCCAACCTTGCAACTCATGATTATGATTCTGCAGATAAGGTTGGATTATACCAAGGTAGGTATCCAGACGTTCCTCAACCTCAGAAATTCTCTCAGCCTTTGCAAAAGCAAACTCAATCGTATTGTAGGAGACTTCAAAAAGAATCATATCTCCAGAAGCTTTATCGATAACCTGAATAGGATTGTTATCAGAATCATACTTATCAGCTTTAAAATCAAAATTATCCAAGAGATAGACTAGTAACTGTTTTGTAAGAGAGACATCTGTCGCATTACCACTCAAATTAACGACAGGGTATTCCAACTCAATCCCCAAAAATAATTCAGGTTGCTCCTTAATAGGCTCATAGTACCTTTGCTTAAGCAGTTCCTTGGCTGTTGTCAAAATAATGTCCCCCTTTTTGAAATAAGCTTATTCCATTATATCAAAATATTCAGACGATTTATAGCCTTGAATATACAATATAAGTGCACAATAAAA
>NZ_KV810676.1:0-9420 GCF_001812855.1 Streptococcus sp. HMSC072D03 | reverse complement strand
ACTGGAAAACACCTTATGAAGTATTCTATGGGAAAGTGTGCATTGGGCATAACAAAAAATCCATCAATTGATGACTTTTTCAGTGGGCTCCCTATTCGGGCCTCTCTAGATGTTAGCTTTTCGTCACCCACTACAGTTGACAGGGAGTATTAAATTTAAGGGTGATGTATCACTATTTTGTAGATGATTGATTGTTTTATAAGTAATTGGTTTTCATAAAAATACTAAATAGATGTCTTTTAGTAATGAAATTTAATAATTTATAAAAAAAATACTAAAGAATTACAGTTCAGGACAAAAAAATGACATTCTATGAAATCGTATAGACAATTAAATTGAAAAAGGTTATGATATAACCAAGATATGTGATTCGGAATGAGACATCGTCAATCTTATTGAAATCTACATACACTTTATGAAAATAAATAATGTACTTTTATATAACTTTTTCCTAATCCCCATTTTTTATTGGCCGCTCGTCCAATTACATATCTTTTTTATAGACATTAAAAGGCTTGAGAAATCAAGCTGTTTTTTGTTTTTAAGGAATTATTGTAGTTTAAGATAAAAAATACATTCTGTGAGTGAAATCCGACATTTTAGGAAATAGCGACATACATCCTGGGGTTGCATGCTATAATGTAATCAAGGTTAGAGAGCAAGAAGAATGTATGGTTTAAGTTAGTCCCTTAAACATAATAATTTCCCTCATTCATTCTATCTAAAATTGCTGTTGTGTTCTCTACCGATGATGCTGTTGTTCAAAAGGTCTGTACTTTGTACAGGCCTTTTGGCATTTTAGAAGATAGATAGTTAAAGATGCTTTTGAATCTATTTGTATAGTTTCAAGAGTGTTTTTTTATTTTCTACCATTCCTTGCATAAAATTGAATAAAAATTAAGGATTAAGCATTTTTTAGGTCAGAATAATAAATAAAAATTAAATAAATATAAAAAAATAACAAAAAAGTGTTGACAGGTGAATAAATATGCAATATAATTAGTCTCGTAAGGTTGATAGAGATAGCAACCACAAGAAAATATAAGAAAAGAGAAAAATATTATGTCAAAAGAGAAAGTTATTCTTGCCTATTCGGGAGGTCTTGATACCTCAGTCGCTATTACATGGCTTAAAAAAGATTATGATGTTATTGCTGTTTGTATGGATGTCGGTGAAGGTAAAGATCTTGAGTTTATCCATGACAAAGCTTTGACAGTTGGAGCTGTTGAGTCATACGTGCTTGATGTTAAAGATGAGTTTGTTGAAGATTATGTGCTTCCAGCACTTCAAGCTCACGCTTACTATGAACAAAAATATCCTTTGGTTTCAGCGCTTAGTCGTCCAATTATTGCTAAAAAATTGGTTGAGATTGCTCATAAAACAGGAGCAACGACTATCGCTCACGGTTGTACTGGTAAAGGTAATGACCAAGTTCGTTTCGAAGTTGCCATTGCTGCCCTAGACCCAAGTCTTAAAGTAGTGGCGCCAGTGCGTGAATGGAAATGGTCTCGTGAGGAAGAAATTGAGTATGCTAAGGCTAATGGTGTTCCAGTTCCAGCAGACCTTGATAATCCTTACTCAGTCGATCAAAACCTTTGGGGACGTGCTAATGAGTGTGGTGTTCTTGAAAATCCTTGGAATCAAGCTCCAGAAGAGGCTTTTGGGATTACCAATTCACCAGAGTCTGCGCCAGATGAAGCTGAATATGTCAATGTAACCTTTAAAGAAGGGAAACCAGTTGCTCTTAACGGTAAAGAAATGAAATTGGCTGACCTTATCCAAGAGATGAATGTTATTGCTGGTAAGCATGGTGTCGGACGTATCGACCACGTTGAGAACCGTCTTGTAGGTATCAAATCTCGTGAAATTTATGAATGTCCAGGAGCTATCGCCCTTTTGACAGCTCATAAAGAAATTGAGGACTTAACTTTGGTACGTGAAGTTTCTCATTTTAAGCCAATTCTTGAAAATGAATTGTCAAACCTTATCTACAATGCTTTGTGGTTTAGCCCAGCAACACAAGCTATCATTGCTTATATTAAGGAAACACAAAAAGTTGTTAATGGTATCGCTAAAGTTAAACTTTACAAAGGGCATGCTCAAGTAGTAGCACGTCAATCAGCTAATTCATTGTATGATGAAAACTTGGCTACTTACACATCAGCTGACAGCTTTGATCAGGATGCTGCGATTGGATTTATCAAGCTTTGGGGTCTTCCAACTCAGGTTAATTCACAAGTTAACCATCCATTTGACAATTAATGACAAATTTCATAAGAAAAGTAGGCTATTAGAAGAAAAACGCTTCTTATCAGATAAAAGTGGACAGAGAGCCACATCTGATACTCTTTTCTTATAACTTATATTATTATCGTTAAGGCGTTCTGAGAGGCGTCACGAGCCTAAATAAACTACGACAGAGATCGGGTTTTAGGAAAACAAGTGTCCAGAGAGACAAATTAAGCTAGACAAATACTATCTAGCTTTTTTCATTTAAGTTATTGTGACCAAAGAGGTCGTTGCTTGTTATAAGTATTAAGAAAGGATGGAAGATTATCCCAGTGAGGGGAAATCTTCAAAATAAAACTATGGCAGAAAATCATAAACTATGGGGCGGTCGGTTCGAAGCTAGTCTTGAAAAATGGGTAGAAGAATTCGGTGCTTCAATTTCATTTGACCAAAAAATGGCAGAGTTTGACCTTAAAGGGTCTATTGCCCATGTTACTATGCTCGGTGAGACAGGAATTATTACCAAAGAGGAAGCATTGCAAATTAAACAGGGCTTGGAAGAACTGCTTGAGGAATATAAGGCTGGTAAACTAGAATTTGATGTTTCCAATGAAGATATTCATATGAATATGGAGAGTCTTTTGACAGCTAAAATTGGACCAGTAGCAGGAAAACTTCATACAGCACGTTCACGTAACGACCAAGTAGCTACGGATATGCACTTGTATCTAAAAGCCAAACTAGTGGAAGTTATTGAGAAGCTCGATAACTTACGTGCTACTTTGGTCAATCTAGCAGACAAACATACCTATACAATTATGCCAGGCTACACTCACTTGCAGCATGCACAACCGATTTCTTTTGGTCACCACTTGATGGCTTATTACAACATGTTTACACGTGATGCCGAACGTTTTGAATTTAATATCAAGCATACGGATATCTCTCCACTCGGAGCTGCTGCACTAGCAGGAACAACTTTCCCGATTAATCGTAATATGACATCTGACTTAATGGGTTTTGCAAAACCATATAGCAATTCCTTGGATGCTGTTTCCGATCGTGACTTTATTCTCGAATTCTTGTCAAACTCAAGTATTCTCATGATGCATATGACACGTATTTGTGAAGAAATCATTAACTGGTGTTCTAACGAGTTTAAGTTTGTAACTCTATCTGATACTTTTTCAACAGGCTCTTCTATTATGCCTCAAAAGAAAAACCCAGATATGGCAGAACTAATTCGTGGGAAATCAGGTCGTGTCTATGGCAATTTGATTGGATTGTTGACGGTGATGAAGTCATTACCTTTGGCCTACAATAAAGATCTCCAAGAAGATAAAGAGGGTATGTTTGATACGGTAGAAACGATTACTGTCGCTATTGATATTCTCGCAGGCATGCTCAATACAATGACTGTTAATGACAAACATATGGCAGAATCAACAGAGAAAGATTTTTCAAATGCTACAGAGTTGGCTGATTATCTTGCATCTAAAGGCCTACCATTCCGTGAAGCACATGAGATTGTTGGAAAACTTGTCCTTGAGTGTACCAAAGCTGGTTATTACCTTCAGGATGTTCCTCTCGAACGTTATCAAGAAGTTTCAGACCTAATTGAAGAGGACATCTATGAGACACTTAAATCTCATACAGCTGTTGAACGTCGTCATTCCCTTGGTGGAACTGGTTTTGACCAGGTTAAATGGCAAATCAAAGAAGCTCAAAAAGCTCTAAAAAAATAAGTCTCTAAGGCCCTAACCATAAGGTTTTGGGCTTTTTTGCTATTTATGATATAATAGTACTAATTTTGAGTTTGGAGTCGCATTTTGAAAAAATCTTATCGCGTTAAGAAAGAGAAAGACTTTAAAGCATTATTTGATGCAGGACACAGTGTTGCTAATCGAAAATTTGTTGTCTACTGTCTGGATCGTGATCTACCTCATTTTAGAGTGGGTTTGTCAGTCAGTAAGCGTCTTGGTAATGCGGTTACTCGGAATCGGGTAAAACGTCGTCTACGACATGCACTAATGGACATGTCATCTCAGTTAGAACATCAAGATTTTGTCGTTATTGCTCGTAAAGGTGTTGAAGACTTAAGTTATCAAGACATTTATAGCAATCTCGTTCATGTCTTAAAAATAGCAAAGTTATATAAGGACTAGAAGATTATTTTGCTTCTTTACATTGTAGGATAAACTAAAGTCACTCCTGATTTTTGAGATACTCTTAATGAATGGAAGCGAAGCAGTTCTTTATCGTATTAAAAAGGAGTTTTTAGTGAAGAAAAAACTTAATATATCTGTTTTAGGTGCAGGAGCTCTCTTGCTTTTGTCCGCGTGTGGACGAAGTGATGTTACAAGTCACTCTACAGGCCTTTGGGAACGTCTTATTTTAATGTTTGGGAAGGCTATTCAAGGGCTCTCATTTGGTGGTTCTATTGGATTAGGTATTATTATTTTCACGATTTTAATTCGTGCGGTAATGATTCCTCTTTATAATCGCCAAATTAAGTCAAGCCGTGAACTACAAGAGTTGCAGCCAGAGTTACGTCGCTTGCAGAGTGAGTATCCTGGACGCGAGAATCGTGAAGCTCTTGCTTATGCACAACAAGATCTTTATAAAGAGCATGGTGTAAATCCTTACGCAAGCTTCGTTCCTCTCTTGATCCAATTTCCTATTTTGATGGCTCTTTATGGAGCGCTCACACGAGTGCCAGAGTTGCGAGAAGGAATATTCCTCTGGGTTGACCTAGGTCAGAAAGATCCTTACTTTATTCTTCCGATTTTGGCGGCTGCTTTCACCTTCCTTTCAACTTGGTTGACAAATAAGGCAGCTAAAGATCGTAGTGCAATGCTTCTTGTTATGAATATCATGCTTCCAATCTTTATTTTCTGGTTTGGAACTCAGATTTCTTCAGGGGTAGCACTTTACTGGGCAGTTTCGAACGCCTTCCAAGTTGTTCAGATTTTGGTTTTTAATAATCCGTTTAAAATCATTGAAGAACGTAATCGTTTGGAAGCGGAAGAAAAAGAACGCAAAGCTAAGATTCGTCGTGCCAAGAAAAAGGCGCATAAACGTAAATAAGGAGGCTTATTATGGTTGTCTATTCTGGACGAACAGTCGAACAAGCTATCGAAAAAGGTTTGAAAGATCTTAATTTACCCCGTATGAAGGCTCATATTAAGGTGATTTCTCGTGAGAAAAAAGGTTTTCTAGGGTTCGGAAAGAAGCCAGCTCGAGTTAGTGTTGAACCAATAAATGAAAAGATAGCTCATGAAGCAGATCAAAACACCGTTAAAGTGGCTCCTGATGCTATAAAACAATTAGACGATTCTGTCGCAAGTCCAAAAGACGAAACGATTGCTTTCAATAAAGTGACAAAACTTGTTGCGGTTTCAGATAATAAGGAAATTGCACATGAAGACTTAAAGCAACCAGTTTCTACAGAGACTCTTGATGAAGAGTTGCCAGATAAGAAACAGGAGCAACCAAAGGCAACAATTATTCCGCTATCTGTTAAACGTGAGTTATCAGAAGAGGGTGTGACAGAATCTATGGCAAATTCGCTTGAACCCCAACTAGAACCGGTTACTCAAGTTCAAACTTCGGAGACTTCTGAAGGGGCTTTCAGTTCTTTAGTGTCCTCTGAGTTTAGTTCAGATGAGTCTTCTGAAAATAATTTAGAAGATATTCAAGGGGCTGCAGATGATGTTTTATCTTACCTCGAAAAAATTATCTATGAAATGGATGTTGATGCTAGTCTAGAGGTTAGTCACAATCGTCGCAATATTATCATTCAGATTGAAACAGACCAACCTGGTCGTGTTATCGGTTATCATGGCAAGGTTCTCAAGTCTTTGCAACTTTTAGCGCAAAATTATTTGCACGATCGTCATTCTAAACGTTTTAGTGTTGTTCTTAATGTTCGTGATTATTTGGAGCAACGCACAGAGACTTTGATTGATCTAGCAGAAAAAACGGCGGCTAAAGTAAAAGAAACAGGTCGAGAGTACGTTATGGATCCAATGACGAATAGCGAACGAAAAATTATCCATAAGGCACTTTCTCAAATTGAAGGTGTTGAAAGTCACTCAGAAGGGGACGATCCTAATCGTTACGTTGTTGTGACAAAAGTATGATTACAATAGCGTTTATTGCTTACAGAAACTAGTCTTATTTGAAGGCTAGTTTTTTTGACAATAAAAAGTAGACGGTGTATACTTTGTTTAAAAGGTAGTCGCTGTCTACTTAGATGGAAATAGGAGTCAAAATGAAACGTAATACTGCTGAATTGAAGGAAAAGTTAATCGCAACTGGAGTCGAGGAGATAAGAACAAGAGGTGTCGATCAACTATCTATCCGAACGGTGGCTCAAAGATGTGGGGTCACCCATGGGGCACCCTATAAGCACTTTGAAAATAAGGATGTATATCTTCAGGTAGTTTTGGAACATTTATCTGAGATCTTTTTGAAGTATCTGACAAAAGGGGTAGACTCTTCGCTTGATGTAAGAGGTCAATTAGTATTAATGGGCTGTAATTTTGTGGAATTTGCTCAAAAAGAAACAAATAGTTTTGAGGCCTTGTTTATTAAGTTTCCTTTCAATTATACGGAGCTCACTCGGGACAGTATCTCTGTTAATGCCCATTTACCAGGGTTTGAGCACTTTAAGAGTGTGGTTTTGAAGCTAAAAAGTGAAATGAACATTTCGGGTAGTGAGGCAGAAATATTAGTTCATATCTGGAGTTTTATTACTGGATTAGCCGTTTTGGTAAGGGGTCCTATTGGTGATAATTTCAATAGTAACACTATTGAAGAGACTGTTAGTACTATGTTAGACATCTATGTTAAAGGAGCTAAACAATGAAAACCTTAATTATCTACGCCCATCCAAACGATAAGAGCTACAATGCCTCTATACTAGAGACTGTTAAAGAAAATTTATCGTCTAAACATGAGTTAAAGATTCTAGATTTGTATAAAGAGAAGTTCGATCCTGTTTTACGTTTTGATACAACACATAGGAGAAGAGACTTAGCGCACGATGTAGCTATGAAAGACTATCGAGATTTAATAACTTGGGCAGATCAGTTGATTTTTATTTTTCCAACTTGGTGGAGTGGAATGCCAGCTATCTTGAAAGGATTTATTGAACGCGTTTTTGTTGCTGGCTTTGCCTATGAAAATACACCCCGTGGATTGGATGGTAAATTGACTGGGAAAGCTTGGATTATTACAACCCACAATACACCAAAGATAGTTCTACCTTTAGTTCAAGATTATAGCAAAGTCCTAAAATTTCAAGTCCTAAAACCTTGTGGTATTAAACCGGTCAAAGTTACCCAGGTTTCACCTGTTGAGTATATGAGTGACCATAAGCGAAAAGAGGTACTCAAGAAAATAGCTAAACTAGCAAGGAGGTTATGAGCAAGCGATGATATAGGAACGGCATTGTAGTTTACAGTTATCACTAGCCTCCGGGCATCGAAGATATAATGAAATTAATATCTAAGTAATTCTTGACAAGATTAAGCTATTGCTATAAAATAGTATGGTATGTTTAGTAACTGATCAAAAATAGCCGGCTAAACGAATACGAAAATCTATCAGGAGGTATTCAACGTGAAACGTACTTATCAACCAAGTAAAATCCGTCGTCAACGTAAACACGGATTCCGTCACCGTATGTCAACTAAAAACGGACGTCGTGTTCTTGCAGCTCGTCGTCGTAAAGGACGTAAAGTTCTTTCAGCTTAAGACATTATTGAAAGCAACAGTGCTCGAGACTGTTGCTTTTTGTTTTTTGCTATAAATGATAGTGTTGATGTTTGTTGTTATTCATCGAAACTTTGAAAATATAGAGCTGACAATTCTTGTAATTTTTGATAAACTAAAGCGGTTGTGGATAATGACCACTTACTAAAAAATACTTAGGACTGTTTTTCCTAATGTAAGGAGTATAAATGACTGACTTTCCTATTAAATATCGTCTTATAAAGAAAGAAAAACACACAGGGGCACGCTTGGGGGAAATTATCACGCCTCATGGAACTTTTCCAACACCGATGTTTATGCCTGTAGGTACCCAAGCTACAGTAAAAACGCAATCTCCTGAAGAATTAAAACAGATGGGTTCAGGAATTATTTTGGCCAATACCTATCATTTATGGCTAAGACCTGGTGATGAGCTCGTTGCTAAAGCTGGAGGACTCCATAAATTCATGAATTGGGACCAAGCGATTCTTACAGATAGCGGTGGTTTCCAAGTATATTCATTGGCCGAAAAACGAAACATCTCGGAAGAAGGTGTAACTTTTAAAAATCACCTTAATGGAAGTAAGATGTTTTTATCTCCTGAAAAAGCGATCTTGATTCAGAACAATCTCGGTTCAGATATTATGATGAGTTTTGACGAATGCCCTCAATTTTACCAACCATACGACTATGTGAAAAATTCTATTGAACGTACAAGTCGTTGGGCAGAACGAGGGCTGAAAGCACATCGTCGTCCACATGACCAAGGTCTTTTTGGAATCGTACAGGGAGCAGGTTTTGAAGATCTTCGTAGACAATCTGCACAGGATTTGGTTTCCATGGATTTTCCAGGTTATTCAATTGGAGGACTTGCAGTAGGAGAAACCCATGAAGAGATGAATGCAGTTCTAGACTTTACTGTACCTTTACTTCCTGAGAATAAACCACGTTATCTTATGGGGGTGGGGGCACCAGATAGTTTGATCGACGGTGTTATTCGTGGCGTTGACATGTATGATTGTGTTCTCCCAACACGAATTGCTCGTAACGGAACTTGTATGACGAGTCAAGGGCGCCTCGTGGTTAAAAATGCGGCGTATGCAGAAGATTTTAGCCCTATAGATCCTGAATGTGATTGTTATACATGTAAGAATTACACACGTGCTTATGTGAGACATTTGTTGAAAGCAGATGAAACGTTTGGAATTCGCCTGACTAGTTATCATAATCTCTACTTCTTGGTGAATTTAATGGCTAAAGTACGACAAGCTATTATAGATGACAATTTACTTGAGTTCCGTCAAGACTTTATAGAAAAGTATGGTTACAAGTCAAGTAAAAGAAATTTTTAAATAATTTATTTAGCAGTACATGATTGTACTGCTTTATTTTTTTGCAAAACCCTATTGACAAGCATTAATTTGGGTGTTAAGA
>NZ_KV810675.1:32273-43932 GCF_001812855.1 Streptococcus sp. HMSC072D03 | reverse complement strand
GAAAGTATGCACTTAATTTGACAATTCAAGCTATAAAACTTTTTATTTATTTCAATTGAAAATAGTTATTTTCTTTCTGTGGGTATAGTTTAAGACTATATAAGGTTTTGGCCTGCAAAATGATACTTCCTATGGTAAAATGAAAAGAAAATAATGAAGGTTGGGAACATGCAAAAAACATTTTTTATTATTAAACCAGATGCTGTAAAACGACACTTGATGGGATAAGTGATTGATCGTATTGAACGTCGTGGCTTCATTATTGAACGAATGGAAATGTTGACACTTGACGAAGAACGTCTTAAAGAACATTATGCTCAATTGGTTGATAAACCTTTTTTCCCTAGCATTGCAGAATTCATGATGAGTGGTCCATCTGTTATTGGTATTATTTCTGGTTCAGGTGTTATCAAGTCATGGCGTGATATGATGGGAGCAACTAATCCGGGCAATGCTGCTCCTGGAACAATCCGTGGAGACTTTGCAACCGCACCAGATGGTGATATGATTCTAAATATCGTTCATGGCTCTGATTCAGAAGAATCTGCGGCTCGAGAAATCAAGATTTGGTTTGGTGAGTAGGATGGATTTAAAGCTGGTTTATTGAATTAAAACACTTTAACTAAAAGGAGTTGTAGAATGAGCAACAGCGATAACTTTTGCTGTCGTAGTTGATGTGTCTAAATAAACGTGAGCAACTGTCTTTTTGACACTAACGATTCTACTCGATATTTTTACGAAAATTCGTAGGTGATATCGTTGTTAAATTTAACTTCTTGGCTGTTTATGGTGGTACTTAATTTGTTCTTCGTAGGTTTGTGGTACAATGCAAACTTTGGTATATGACTTGAACGATTCAGGTACTATAGTAAATATCAAGGTACCGGTTACTGTTAAGACTTCAATATTGTTTGATATTCTACATTAAGTAGGAAAAAACGCTAATAATAACGATGATTTGTTAGTGATAAATGTTAGCAGTTCTTTAAGAAGTTCCATTACTAAGTTTTTGGCCTAAGATATAAAAACTCATGACTTTCTAAAATCTTTGGTTTTAGGATTTTTTTATTTCTTGAAAATCACTAGTCATGCTAGTGATTTCAAAAAACTTCTAGTAATGTGTCAAAAAATGTCACAATGGAATTGAAAGTCTTTCATCTAAATATAGATATCAAATTATTTATGAAAAGTACTGAGCAATTATTAGTCAACTCTTTCATTTATTTTGCAACAAAAAGAGTGTAGAATACATGAGGTTGGGTCTTGTGCATGTTAATCAATATCTCCACAACTAAGCATTTTATCAGTTAGGGGGAGCTTAAAAGTGTAAGAGTAACCTACTGGTATAGTTACCCGTAGGGATGAGTAGCTTTAAGTGATAATTATAAATAGTCTAAGCTCTGAACTACACTCCAAGAGTTAGATTTTTCTGTCTAACTTTTGGAGGTCAGTACAATTATAGTTGATTTTTTTCATAATCTTTCCAATAAAAATATTAAAGCGAATCAATCTATCTATTATAAAATTAAACCTTCTATTTGTAATGTCAACACTATTCACAATAGGATTTTGTCTATCAAATACTTTGATATTAAAAAGTATTTGAATTTAAGAATCTAATAGAGTTTAAAGGAATGGGTGTTTTTATGAGATATCTCAAATTGACATGGTTCTTTCTTTTGTTAGAATATGAGCATAACTAAATATAGAAGGACGTAATTTAAATGGGGAAAAAGGAATTACAACGTTATTCACTCAGGAAGTCTAGCCTTGGTGCGGCTTCTGTTCTTTTGGGGACTGCAGTTCTTGCAGTAGGAGGTTCAAATGCAAGCGCTGATGAAGTTGCAACAACTACAGATTCAGCAACACCAGCAGTTGAAGCAACAGATGCTGTTGAAGAAAGCACTTCTGCCGTAGCAGATTCAACTGAAAAGAAAGTTGTTAACGTTACTGAGGAAGGTAACACAACTGTTACAACGAGTGAAGTAACAAATACAAGCTTAGAAGCTGCAAAAACAGCTGCAACTAACGAAGGGGTTGAGGTTAAGGAAGAACCTGCTCAAACCAAAGAAACTGTTGAAGCAGCTGCTGCAGATAATAAAGCACAAGCAGAGAAAATCAATACAGTCGTTTCTGATTATAAAGCGGCTAAAGAACAATACAAGTCAGATAAAGCTGACTATGATAAAGCAAAAGCAAACTATGATGCAAAATTAGCTGAGAAAGCACTTGCTGATAAAACAAATGCTGAAGCTCAGGCTAAATATGATACTGAAAAAACAGCTTATGATAAAGCTTCAGAGCAATACCAAATTGCTAAGCAAGCTTATGACTCAGCTCTTTCAGAGTACAAGACTAAGAAAGTTACTTATGATGCTAAGGTAGCAGAAAAAGAAGCCGCTGATAAAGAAAATGCGCTTTCTGCAGCTAAATACCAAGCAGAATTGGCAACATATAACCAAGCAAAAGCTGATTATGAAGCAGCTCTTGCTCAGTACAATAGCGATAAAGCCAAATACAATGCTGAAAAAGCTAACTATGATAATAAAGTAGCTGAAAAAGTTGTTACGGAAAAACGTAACGCTGAAGCTGAAGCTAAATATCAAACTGAGCTAGCAGCATACAATGAAGCAAAAGCTAAATATGATGTAGAAAAAGCAGCATATGACAAGAATCTTGAACTTTATAACGCTAAGAAAACAGCTTATGAAGCAGATCTTGAAACAAAACAAGCTATTGAAAAATACAATGCAGATGCTAAAGCTAAGTACGAAGCAGCCTTGGTTGTCTACAATGAGCAAAAAGCTAAATATGACCTAGAGTACCTTGAGTATCAAAACAAATTAGCTGTCTACCAAACAGCACTTAAACAATACCAAGATGCTAAAACAGCTTACGATAAATACATGAATGATCCTGTATATCGTAACCTTAAAGATGCTGAAGTTGTTCAAGAATTGACTTTCCAACGTGAAAACGATGCGACACACAAAGTTGAAGGTGTAAGCAACTACTTGACAAAAGAAGCACAAGAGCGTCTTAACACAAGTAATGTTTTCCAATATGACTCTAACAAGTTACAAGCATCTGACATTGTTTCAAATAGCCCTTGGACAAACACTGAAGACGAGTGGATTCAAGTTAAAGAAGGTGACAAATTTGTTGTTACTTATGATGGTTTGAACCAATCAAGCATGCTTGTTGAGAATGAAGCATCAGCAATCAAACGTGTTGTATACCGTTACGAAATCGTTAGCCTTCCATCAAACGACGGAAAAGGTATCGCGAAAATCAGTAAGG
Organism: Streptococcus sp. HMSC072D03; assembly: GCF_001812855.1. NCBI lineage: Bacteria > Bacillati > Bacillota > Bacilli > Lactobacillales > Streptococcaceae > Streptococcus > Streptococcus sp. HMSC072D03. The sequence continues at coordinate 40,632 of NZ_KV810675.1, read as the reverse complement.
ATCCAACAGTAACTATGACAGTTGGAGCGTCAACTGATCAAGATAAACCGGTTAAAGTAGCTGTAGATGTTGAGTTTTACGATAAAGATGGTAAAATGTTCAACCTTAGTGAGCGTAATGCTATCGTAGCACTTAACTCACTTAACCACTGGAACGGTGCAGCTTATGTTGAAACATCTGAGCGCCCACGTCCACTTACAGTAGAAGCGAAAGACGTTAATGGTAATACTGTTCGCGGTACTTACAATCCTTACGCAGATGGTTCTACTTTGGCAATCCAAAACGGTGAAGTTGTTACAAAATCTGGTTACGCAGATTTTGGTGGAGCTACTGTTAACGTTTCAGATGAGAACCCACTTAAGGTAGTGGTTCCTATCTCTGACTGGAATGGTTCAGAATGGGTTGTCTCACGTGAAATTCCAACTGATGTAACAACTCTTAATGCTTCAGGTAGTGGTAATGGCCACGCTCTTGGTAACCAAGATTATACGTTTGGTGATAAAGATGATGTTATTGGTTCATACAGTGTTTCTGCTGAAACTGGTTTGATTACATTCACACCTAAGAAAAAATACCAATCAACACGCCACCAAGAATATGTAAATATTGGTGATAACCAATTCATCGCTATTCCAAAATCATCAGTTACTTATGATGCTGCTACTAAAGAAGTAACATCAGTCAATGATAACCAATACATTGACCACGGTGCAGTCTTTAATGGTGAGACAACATCAGAATTGACAGGTTGGGATAACGCTGATTCACCTTACCTCTACTATGGAGGTGCAGGTATCAAGATGACTAATGGTCACTTGGTATTTACTGCTGAAGGTGCAAATGCTGATGGTGCACCAACAGTTTATTGGTTCGCAATCAACTCTAACCTTGGTTTGCCTAAGAATCCAGGTGAAAAACCTGAAGAACCTAAGGCACCAACACCACCAACAGCACCGGTTAAACCAGTGGTTAAAACAGTTGGTATCAATCCACAAGAACCAACACCACCAACACCTCCAAAAGAGCCAGTGGCACCAACGCCACCAACACCAAAAGTGGTTGAAGTTCCTGGTAAACCACAAGAACCAACACCACCAACAGGTCCAACGGCACCAACGCCACCAACACCAAAAGTAGTTGAAGTTCCTGCTAAACCAGTAGAACCTAAAACTCCTGAAAAACCAAGTGTTGTATGGCACAAGAACTATGTCGTTGAGAGAGAGTCTCACGTGGTACCACCAACTCCACCGACTACTCCACAAACACCACCAACACCTGTTACTCCTCCAACTCCAGTGACACCACCAACTACACCAACTCCAGATACTGAAGTTCCTGTAGTGCCTCAAGCTGAGTTGCCACAAACTGGTGAGCACACTAGCAATGCTGGATTGATTGGACTTCTTTCAATGATTTTTGCAGCCTTTGTAGGATTCTTCAAACGTCGTAAAGAAGATTAAGTGGTGCTATTAAATTAGTTCCCCATCAAAACTAGATTCTATTTAGGATCTAGTTTTTATTTTTGCTCGGTTTTCCTCCCTCATTTCATTTCTATTTACTGGTGAAACATGTTATAATTGTCTTGAACGACTATTATAGAAAGATGCAAGGAGACGAGCATGGAAGAACTTAAGAAAATCGCTGGTGTAACCGCTGCCAAATATGTTGAAGATGGAATGGTTGTTGGACTCGGTACAGGGTCAACAGCTTACTTCTTCGTAGAGGAAATTGGCCGTCGTATTAAGGAAGAAGGTCTTAGTGTTGTTGGTGTAACGACATCAAGTCAAACCACTAAACAAGCTGAGGGCTTAGGCATTCCTTTGAAGGCAGTGGATGACATTGACAGTATTGATGTTACTGTTGATGGAGCCGACGAAGTAGACCCTCAACTCAACGGGATTAAAGGTGGCGGTGGTGCCCTTTTGATGGAAAAAATTGTCGCTACACCTACAAAAGAATATATCTGGGTGGTTGATGAGTCTAAAATGGTTGATCAATTAGGTGCTTTCAAATTACCAGTTGAAGTGGTTCAATATGGTGCTGATCGTCTGTATCGTGTCTTTGAGTCGAAGGGTTATAAGCCATCATTCCGACTTACGGAGCAAGGTGACCGCTTTGTTACAGACATGAAGAACTATATCATCGATCTTGATTTAGGTAAGATTGAAAATCCAGTAGCTCTTGGTGAAGAACTAAAAGCTATGACAGGGGTTGTTGATCATGGATTGTTCAATGGCATGGTTAACAAAGTCATCGTTGCAGGAAAAGACGGTGTTAAGGTCGTTGAAGTTAAGGCCTAGTCCGATTTTTATTCCCCTCACTTTTAATGAGGAAAACTAATTAATTATTTTCAAACTATTAAATAATATAGAAAGGCAAGAGGTAATTTCGAAAAGATTTTAGCTCTTTGTGGTGTTATTATGTCCAAATTTAACCGAATGCATTTAGTCGTTCTTGATTCAGTAGGAATTGGTGCTGCTCCAGATGCCAATGACTTTGTCAATGCAGGTGTGCCAGACGGTGCTTCAGATACCCTTGGTCACATCTCTAAATCTGTAGGATTGAATGTGCCAAATATGGCTAAGCTTGGTCTAGGAAATATTCCTCGTGAAACACCTTTGAAAACAGTACCAGCAGAAAGCAACCCAACTGGTTATGCAACAAAATTGCAGGAAGTGTCTCTTGGTAAAGATACGATGACTGGCCACTGGGAAATCATGGGTCTCAATATTACTGAACCTTTTGATACTTTCTGGAACGGATTCCCAGAAGAAATTCTCACTAAAATTGAAGAATTCTCAGGCCGTAAAGTCATTCGTGAAGCTAATAAACCATACTCAGGTACAGCTGTTATTGAAGACTTTGGACCTCGTCAAATGGAAACTGGTGAATTGATTATTTACACTTCAGCTGACCCAGTTCTTCAAATTGCTGCACACGAAGACGTTATCCCTTTGGATGAGTTGTATCGTATTTGTGAATATGCGCGTTCAATTACTCTTGAGCGTCCAGCTCTTCTAGGGCGTATCATTGCGCGTCCTTACGTTGGTGAGCCTGGAAACTTCACTCGTACATCTAACCGTCGTGATTTGGCTGTCTCACCATTTGAACCAACTGTTTTGGATAAATTGAATGAAGCTGGTATCGATACTTATGCCGTTGGTAAAATCAATGATATTTTCAACGGAGCTGGTATCAACCATGATATGGGACACAACAAATCAAATAGTCACGGTATTGATAATTTGATTAAAGCTATGACTTCTGAAGACTTCAAACATGGTTTCTCATTCACAAACTTGGTAGACTTCGATGCTCTTTATGGACACCGTCGTGACCCACATGGATATCGTGATTGCTTGCACGAATTTGACCAACGTTTGCCTGAAATCATTGCTGCTATGCGTGAAGATGATCTCTTGATGATTACAGCAGACCACGGAAATGATCCAACTTATGCAGGTACAGACCATACTCGTGAGTATATTCCTTTCTTGGCTTATAGCCCATCATTCAAAGGAAATGGACTTATTCCAGTAGGTCATTTCTCTGACATCTCAGCAACTGTCGCTGAAAACTTTGGTGTAGATAAAGCCATGATTGGTGAAAGCTTCTTGGATAAACTTATCTAAAATGAAGCGCTATGCATTTTTGGTTCGTGGGATAAACGTTGGTGGTCGTCACAAGGTAGTCATGGAGGAATTTTGTCGTGAATTAGAAGAACTCGGTATGTCACATGTTTCTTCCTATATAAATAGTGGAAATCTTTTCTTTGATTCTACCTTGATGAAAGAGGAACTCCTCTTAGTTTTAGAGGAATTTCTAAATAAGGCTTATCCATTTATTAAGGTATTTTCTCTTTTTACTCTTGAAGATTATCAAAATGAAGTGGCCTCATTACCTAAGTGGTGGGAGGATGATTTCTATAGAAAAGACGTCCTCTTATTCACTGAAAGACTTGATAAGAACGAAATGAAGAAGGTTATTAACTCTTTAGAGTTGAAAGATGAAATACTTCATTTTGGTCAACTTGGTGTCTACTGGGTAAAGTATGATAAATCAACTTATAGCCAAACAGCTTATCATAAGAAGTTATTGAAAACACATTTTTATCCTGATATAACCATTCGAAATGCAAGAACTTTTTCAAAAATTGGTCATTTTTTAAGAATGAAATAAAATTTAGGGAGAAATAACATGTCGTTACTTGAAAAAATTAGAGTTACTCAAGCGTTTTTGGAAAGCAAAGGAATTGAAAAACCTGAGTTCGGTTTAATCTTGGGTTCTGGACTTGGTGAGTTGGCTGAAGAAGTTGAAGACGCAGTTGTTATTGATTATGCGGATATTCCAAACTGGGGACAATCAACGGTTGTCGGTCATGCTGGAAAACTTGTTTACGGAACTTTGTCTGGACGTAAGGTTTTGGCTCTTCAAGGGCGTTTCCATTTTTATGAAGGAAATCCGCTCGAAGTCGTTACTTTCCCTGTACGTGTTATGAAAGCTCTTGGATGTGAAGGAGTTGTTGTAACCAATGCAGCAGGTGGTATCGGCTTTGGCCCTGGTACTTTGATGGCCATCACTGACCACATTAACATGACTGGTCAAAACCCATTGATCGGTGAAAACTTGGATGATTTTGGTCCACGTTTCCCTGATATGTCTAAAGCTTACACACCTGAATACCGTGAAACCGCTCATAAAGTGGCTGATAAACTTGGTATCAAATTGGATGATGGTGTTTATATCGGTGTGACTGGTCCAACTTATGAAACTCCAGCTGAAATCCGTGCTTATAAGACACTAGGGGCAGATGCTGTTGGGATGTCTACAGTTCCTGAGGTTATTGTTGCAGCTCACTCTGGTTTGAAAGTTCTTGGTATCTCATGTATTACTAACTTTGCGGCTGGTTTCCAAGAAGAATTGAACCACGAAGAAGTGGTGGAAGTGACTGAGCGTGTCAAAGGAGATTTCAAAGGATTGCTAAAAGCGATTCTTGCTGAACTCTAAAATATGATTGCTCGGGGAATAAAACATATAACGTCATTACCCAAGTTTATTAGGTTAAGTTTAGCTGTTTTTGGAACCGGTATTGCTTCAGGTTTGGTAGGCATCCTTTGTCATTACCTTTTGGAGTTTATACAAATTCTTGTATTTGGTAATGATAAATCGAATTTATTGTCACAGTTTAACTCTGTAAGTCCCTTTCGACGATTTGCAGTATTGCTTGTAGTAGGTGTTTTGGCTAGTTTATTTTGGTATTTCCTTCAGAGACGAGTGTCCCTCCTTTCTATTAGTAAGGCTAAGCAACTCGTTGGTAAGAAGAGTCCAAATTTTCTTGGCCAAAGTCTACATGCTTTGATGCAGGTTGCAATCGTTGGAGCTGGTTCCTCAATTGGTAAAGAAGGAGCGCCTCGAGAATTAGGCGCTCTATTTGGTGGTAGTCTCTCCAAAGCCTTGCATTTGGATGTTGTTGATAGACAATTGTTAATTGCTTGCGGGGCAGGCGCTGGCTTAGCTGCGGTTTACCAAGTCCCCTTTGCCAGTACACTGTTTGTTCTGGAAACCTTAGGTGTTGCTTGGAAATCAAAAAACATTGTTATCATTCTTGTGACAACTTACTTGTCAGCTTATTGTGCTCGCCCAATCGTTGGTAAGGAGGCAATGTATCAAGTCGGTAAAGTTAGCTCAGATCCTGCTAGTCTGATTCAGGTTATTGTTCTTGTATTAGTGATAACTCCGCTGGCGATGATGTTTAGCTTCTTAGCTAAAAAGGCTAGCAAAAGTCGTATTACTGATAAACGCATTCTGTGGACCATGCCACTATCTTATATAGTACTAGGTGGGATTGCAGCTTTATACCCTTTAATCATGGGAAATGGTCAGGTGCTAGCACAATGGTTATTTTCAGGTGGGGTTTCAGCATACCTACCTCTTATCCTTGTCGTCAAAGGACTTGTGGTATGTTTGCTTTTATGGGCAGGCTCTTATGGAGGAACCCTAACCCCTTCCTTTACTTTAGGTGCTGGATTGGGTTTCTTATTGACAAGTTGTCTTGAGATTTTTGGCTTATCACTCAATCCTACTCTAGGAATGTTACTCGGTGCAACCGTATTTTTAGGAATAACTTTAGATGCTCCTCTAACTGGGATAGCCTTAGTTCTAGGTTTTACTGGTCAAGGAGGGCTGGTAGCAGTACCACTAATCTTAGCGAGTCTACTATCGAGGATATTAAAAAATAGATGGAAGAAAAAACAATGAATATTCATTTTATCTTACACGAAACGTTTGAAGTCCCAGGAGCCTATTTAAAATGGGCACAAGACCGTGGGCATAATATCACATCAACCAAGGTATATGAGGAAGAGCTTCTTCCTGAAACCGTTGAAGGTATTGATTTTCTAATTGTTATGGGTGGCCCTCAGTCACCTGATGAGGATCGTCAGGCCTTCCCTTATTATGACCCAGAGGCTGAGATTGCATTTATGCAAAAGGCAATTGCTGCTGATATCTATATTGTAGGGGTTTGCCTAGGTGCTCAACTTTTATCTGTTGCCTATGGTGGTAATTACGAGCATAGTCCAGAACGTGAGATTGGTGTTTTCCCTGTAACATTAACTGAGGCAGGTTTAGCGGATGAGCATGTCAAAGGTTTTGGCAAAACCCTAAACACTGGCCACTGGCATGGTGATATGCCTGGATTGACTTATAATGCAGTTGTTCTTGCTACTAGTCAAGGTTGTCCGCGCCAAATTGTTCGCTTCAGTCCTAAACATTATGCCTTTCAGGCACACTTAGAGTTTGATCCTAAAGCTATTGATTTACTTATAGCTGCTGATGGTGAAGAGTATTTACGTAAGCAAAATAAAGAGTTACCTTTTGTTCAAACACCTGAACAATTGCGTGCCAACGATTATTCTGAAATGAACAAAAAGTTATACGATTTCCTTGATTCATTGACTCAAGCTTAATCCACTTTTAAAGTTGTTATTTATCCACTATATAATAGTAGAAAAATATTTAAAAATAAAAATTAAGAAAGGTAGAGCATGTGTTCTGATTTGAACACGAGCGGAAAGCTAGGAAAATAGATAATCTTCATTTGTTTTCTGTCTGCTTCTTTACCATCAAAAAATAGAAAGGAAGGGTAGTTCGGGTTTGAAACTGAACCCGGGCTAGAGGCTGTGTAAAAAAGATAAATCCTCCTAGATGCGAAGCATCTTTGTCGGATTTCCTATTTTTACTTTGCCTTTTTAACGCCCTTGGTATCTTATATTATGTCTATTCATATTGCTGCTAAGCAAGGAGAGATTGCTGATAAAATTCTTCTTCCAGGGGATCCATTGCGTGCGAAATTCATTGCTGAGAATTTCCTTGAAGATGCTGTATGTTTCAATGAGGTTCGTAACATGTTTGGTTACACAGGAACATACAAAGGTGAACGTGTCTCAGTAATGGGAACAGGAATGGGGATGCCATCTATCTCTATTTATGCGCGTGAGCTTGTCGTTGACTATGGTGTTAAAAAATTGATTCGTGTGGGTACTGCTGGTTCATTGAATGAGGATGTTCACGTTCGTGAGTTAGTTCTTGCACAGGCCGCGGCGACAAACTCTAACATTATCCGTAACGATTGGCCACAATACGATTTCCCACAAATTGCAAGTTTCGATCTCTTGGATAAGGCTTACCACATTGCCAAAGACCTTGGTATGACAACACATGTTGGTAATGTCTTGTCATCTGATGTTTTCTATTCAAATTATTTCGAAAAAAACATTGAGCTTGGTAAATGGGGAGTGAAGGCTGTTGAAATGGAAGCAGCAGCACTTTATTACCTTGCAGCTCAACACCAAGTAGATGCTCTTGCCATCATGACTATTTCTGATAGTTTGGTCAATCCAGATGAAGACACTACAGCTGAGGAACGTCAAAACACTTTCACTGACATGATGAAAGTTGGTCTTGAAACACTAATTGCAGACTAGTGAATTAGTGACAAAAGCCTTTTTTACCATTTGCCAAGTCCGTCTAGGTTTTAAGACAAGACCAGTAGCTATGAGGAATTTTAGAAGCTCTTTGAAATCCGTATTTAATCATCCTTCCTTGGCGGTAAGGGCATAATGGTGCAGGATAATCGAGTTTTGCATGAATCTTGATGTGAGTATCAGTTTCAAAAACGAGTGAAATAATGATATTTGGGTCTTTAGTTCCGATTAATTTTGTGGCGTTCTTAATAAGTCTCATAAGTTTTCCTAATGATGGTTTGGTTGCTTTTCATTATAGCTCTTATGGGATTTTTGTCTGCATTCAAAAAGCTTTATAATCTTTACAGTGGTTTTACCCACTACAGAAATTATAG
>NZ_KV810675.1:0-32173 GCF_001812855.1 Streptococcus sp. HMSC072D03 | reverse complement strand
CAGTGGTTTTACCCACTACAGAAATTATAGAGGCTTAATAAAAGGGAGAGCGAAAAGCTCTCTTTTTTTGCTTGATGAAACATAATATTTCTGATAATATAATCGTAATTAATTATGATTTAAGAGGAGCTTTCCCATGTCAGACATTTTACATTATATTGTTGAGCATCCATTTTATTGCCTTATTCTATTAGGAGTTGTTGTACTAGCCTGTGGGTTGGGGCCATTTTCAAGTAGTTCAACAGAAAACAAGCGCTCAGCAATTATTAATAAGCACTACAACGATACTTTTAAGAAATAAGAAGGGCTAAATGCAGTCAGAAAGCAGATATTAGAGATAGGCAAAAGCCTGTCTTTTTTGTATAATAGAAGATAACGATTAGTTTTTTTATAATCACAAGTAAGAACTAGGAAGATAAAAATGCCAAATATTGAAGAATTAAAACAACGACAGGAGAAGATTCGTAACTTCTCTATTATTGCCCATATTGACCACGGTAAATCAACCCTTGCCGACCGTATCTTGGAAAAGACTGAGACAGTGTCAAGTCGTGAGATGCAGGCGCAACTCCTTGATAGCATGGACCTCGAACGTGAACGTGGAATCACTATTAAACTAAATGCCATTGAGCTTAACTATACAGCTAAAGATGGTGAAACATACATTTTCCACCTTATCGACACACCAGGACACGTGGACTTTACTTATGAGGTGTCACGTTCTCTTGCTGCCTGTGAGGGTGCCATCTTGGTGGTGGATGCAGCTCAAGGGATTGAAGCTCAAACTCTTGCCAATGTTTACTTGGCCCTTGATAATGACTTGGAAATCTTACCAGTTATCAATAAAATTGACCTTCCAGCTGCAGATCCTGAACGTGTGCGTACAGAGGTTGAAGATGTCATCGGACTAGATGCTTCTGAAGCTGTGCTTGCATCAGCTAAGGCCGGTATTGGTATCGAAGAGATTCTCGAACAAATCGTTGAGAAAGTGCCTGCACCTCAAGGTGATGTTGAAGCCCCTCTCCAAGCCCTTATCTTTGACTCTGTTTACGATGCTTACCGTGGGGTTATCCTCCAAGTGCGTGTGGTTAACGGAATGGTTAAACCAGGCGATAAGATTCAAATGATGTCTAATGGCAAGACCTTTGATGTTACTGAGGTTGGTATTTTCACACCTAAAGCTGTTGGTCGTGATTACCTTGCGACAGGAGATGTTGGTTATATCGCAGCCTCAATTAAGACCGTTGCGGATACCCGTGTCGGTGATACCGTAACCCTTGCGGATAATCCAGCTGCTGAGCCACTCCATGGCTATAAGCAAATGAACCCAATGGTGTTTGCAGGTCTTTACCCAATTGAGTCAAATAAATATAACGACTTGCGTGAAGCCCTTGAAAAGCTCCAGTTGAACGATGCCAGTCTTCAATTTGAGCCTGAAACGTCTCAAGCCCTTGGTTTTGGTTTCCGTTGTGGTTTCTTGGGTCTTCTTCACATGGATGTTATCCAAGAACGTTTGGAACGTGAGTTTAACATCGACCTCATCATGACAGCGCCATCGGTAGTTTACCATGTTAATACTACTGACGGTGAGATGCTTGAAGTGTCTAACCCTTCAGAGTTCCCAGATCCTACACGTATTGATGCTATTGAAGAACCTTATGTTAAAGCTCAAATCATGGTTCCTCAAGAATATGTTGGTGCGGTTATGGAGTTGGCACAACGTAAACGTGGTGATTTTGAAACCATGGAATACATTGATGATAATCGTGTGAATGTTATCTATCAGATTCCACTTGCCGAAATCGTCTTTGATTTCTTTGATAAATTGAAATCATCTACACGTGGTTATGCAAGCTTTGACTATGAATTGTCAGAATACCGCCGTTCACAATTGGTGAAAATGGATATTCTCCTTAATGGTGACAAGGTCGATGCCCTTAGCTTCATCGTTCACAAGGAATTTGCCTACGAGCGTGGAAAACTTATCGTTGATAAGCTTAAGAAAATCATTCCACGTCAACAATTCGAAGTGCCTATCCAAGCGGCTATCGGTCAAAAAATCGTTGCCCGTACAGATATTAAAGCCCTTCGTAAAAACGTCTTGGCTAAGTGTTACGGTGGTGACGTTTCACGTAAACGTAAACTCCTCGAAAAACAAAAAGCCGGTAAGAAACGTATGAAAGCCATCGGTTCGGTGGAAGTACCCCAAGAAGCCTTCTTGTCTGTGCTTTCAATGGACGAAGAAGAGAAATAAGAGTAATAGTCAGAATGTGATGTTCTGGCTATTTTTGTAAAAAAGTTATGATAAAGAAGATTCTAAAATTTCCCTTCTCAAAGCGTGGAGGGATTTATACTGCGACTATACTCACACTTTTCTTTTTAGGAAATGCTTATACAAAGCATAAATTTCACGAAAAAGCTGTAGAAGAGTTACAGACGGCCCTAAAAGCAGATAAGGTAACTTCCAATGAGATTTTTGGTAGCCGTCAACAATATGTTGCCATTAGTCATGAAGAACCCACTTACTATAATTCTGAAGATAATGTAGCTACAGAAATGATTGGTAGAAATCATTTTGTTCGCTATTACGATACCATGAGTAGTCTGCATCAAGCTCATTTCGTAGTTTATGATATTAACAAAAATTTTGAAAAGAAAATTATTAATTTGACCCCATATTTGAAGAAAATCAAAAATTTTAAAGATATTAAGGAGTTTGGTGTGTCTTTAAGAGAGATCGATGGTTATGATTATGTTTTCTTGACTCCTTCTCAAAGCGATAAGCAATTTGCTTATAATCTAGATACCAATCAATTTTTGACCAGAGACCTACCAGATTATTCTTACAGTAAAGATGAACTGCTATATTTCGGTGATAGGAGTTCTGCTCATAATCAGATGAATGATAGCACCATGTGGGGTTATTTAAAGAGAGAAGGAAACTTAGATGAGCTTTTAAGGAAGTCACCAGCCCCAAAGGACAGCTATTTATCTGCTCAGCTAAACCTTATCATAGAAATTGATAATGTAGACACTTCCAAAGAGGAGAATCAGATTAATCTATTTAATGACAATCCTGGAGTCAAGCATATTTACGAAGAAGCTGTAAATCAGACACATACAAATAGTAATACAATAAAGAAATTTAAAGTATTGACCCGTCAAGGCAAGGAAGGAGATTTCCCAGCTGGTCCAACTGAGCCAGTGAAAAGGAAAGGACCTGATAAACCAAGTGAACCAAAGAAAGTTTCAGAATTAAATGTTTTTCCTGATAATATTTTTCCTGTTAAAACCTTGAGTTTCAGTGAGATTCTTAACAAAAAGGCTCAACAAGACTATCAGAAAGACTATCGAGCTTACGAAAAAGCACGTCAAAAAGTTCAAAAGGATTATGACAAGGACTATAATGCCTATAAATAGCAATTAGCTCAATATGAGTCTTATAGAGATCGAGAGTACTAAAGACAATCACAAATCTATTTTTCTCCTGAAGAGCAAACAAATGATATCTTACATTGGTTAGGGACAAATGGAGAAGATACGATTGTAGTTTCTGTAGAGGATAGTGCTGGTTTTAAGAAAGATATCCATTCTTTTGCTGATATAAAGGATTGGGTGGATAAACATGATTATGATTCCACTATTAAGTCAGACTTTAGAGACTACAAAGGGGGCGACTAAGTATTCTTGAATGTCTATGTGGCTTCTACAAACCCTACACAAGCTTTTTTCTCGGCTTTAGGCTATAATAGACAAAAAGGAATGTTGGGAGGGCCAATATGGATATCACAAGTTTTATTCCTAGTCAGCGACAGGCTATTCTGGAGCGTTTTCAGCAAGTGGAGGCCTTGGGATTAGGCGCAGTTCGTATTGAGTTGAAGGTTGCGAATCCTGTTGGCATCATCTATGAGTGTTACATTATGGCAGAGGAAAATTATTTTTCTGATCAAGCAGTGGTGTCCTTCCGTATTCTTTACGAAAAGGACTTGGACCGCATTTCTTTGGATGTCGTTGATATCCCGGGTCGCTCAAGTTTGTCTAATTACCTCCAGTTACTAGAGATTTTTGAAGGCCTGCAAAATTATCTCAATCGAGAGTTTGCTAAGGTAAAAAATACATAAACATCTGATAGCAATCAGGTGTTTCTTTTTGTGCTAGAAGTTCAAAATTTCACAATCTTTTTTTCACAAGATTGTCTGAAAACTGTGCTATAATGATAACAGAATTGTGAAGTGATGAAAGTTTGTGAAAAAACGAGCAGACTTTGACACTTTGTGACTTATACTTGAAAGGAAAGTTGGCTCTACCATTTTAGGGCCAGAAGGACTGTGTTCATGTCAGAAGAAAAGCAATTGTATGGTGCGGATTTAGTGGTTGATAGTTTGATCAACCATGATGTTGATTATGTCTTTGGGATTCCAGGTGCAAAAATCGATAGAGTTTTTGATACCTTGGAAGATAAGGGACCTGAATTGATAGTTGCCCGTCATGAGCAAAATGCTGCTTTTATGGCTCAAGGTGTTGGACGTATTACAGGGAAACCTGGTGTAGTATTGGTAACATCTGGGCCAGGTGTCTCTAATTTGGCTACTGGTTTGGTAACAGCGACGGATGAAGGTGATCCTGTTCTTGCTATTGGTGGTCAGGTTAAGCGTGCAGATCTCTTGAAACGTGCCCACCAATCAATGAATAACGTTGCTATGCTTGAGCCAATTACCAAGTATGCTGCTGAAGTACATGATGCTAACACCCTTTCTGAAACGGTAGCAAATGCCTATCGTCACGCTAAGTCAGGGAAACCAGGTGCAAGCTTTATTTCAATTCCTCAAGACGTGACCGATGCTCCGGTCAGTGTTAAGGCTATTAAGCCTATGACAGATCCAAAACTTGGTTCAGCATCTGTTTCTGATATTAACTATCTCGCACAAGCGATTAAAAATGCAGTGTTGCCAGTCTTTCTTTTGGGGAATGGTGCCTCATCAGAAGCCGTAACTTACTCTATTCGCCAGATTTTGAAGCATGTCAAATTACCAGTTGTTGAAACTTTCCAAGGTGCTGGTATCGTGTCACGTGACCTTGAAGAAGATACTTTCTTTGGTCGTGTAGGTCTTTTCCGTAACCAACCGGGGGACATGTTGCTTAAGAAGTCTGACTTGATTATTGCCATTGGGTATGACCCAATCGAGTATGAAGCACGTAACTGGAATGCTGAAATTTCGGCACGTATCATTGTAATCGATGTGGAACCTGCTGAGGTGGATACTTACTTCCAGCCAGAACGTGAGTTGATTGGTAATGTTGAAGCAACTTTAGATTTGCTCTTGCCAGCTATTCAAGGTTATAAATTACCTGAAGGATCAGTTGAATACCTTAAAGGGTTGAAGAATAACGTTGTTGAGGATGTTAAGTTTGATCGCCGACCTGAAGAAGGAAAGGTACATCCGCTAGATTTGATTGAAGTTTTGCAAGACCAAACCAAAGATGATATGACAGTCACTGTTGACGTTGGTAGTCACTATATTTGGATGGCTCGCTATTTCAAATCTTATGAACCACGTCATTTGCTTTTCTCTAATGGGATGCAAACTTTAGGGGTTGCTCTTCCGTGGGCCATCTCTGCAGCTTTGGTTCGTCCTAAGACAAAAGTCATTTCTGTTTCTGGAGATGGTGGTTTCCTTTTCTCAGCACAAGAATTGGAAACGGCAGTTCGTTTGAAATTGCCAATTGTTCATATTATCTGGAACGATGGCCATTACAATATGGTGGAATTCCAGGAAGAAATGAAGTACGGTCGTTCATCTGGGGTTGACTTTGGTCCTGTAGATTTTGTAAAATATGCTGAGAGCTTTGGAGCGAAAGGTTATCGTGCAACAAGTAAAGAAGAGTTTGCTAGCTTGCTTCAAGAAGCTTTGGCTCAAGCTGTAGATGGACCAGTCCTTATTGATGTTCCAATCGACTATAAAGATAATATTAAACTCGGCGAAACTATTTTGCCAGATGAATTTTACTAAAAAGAGGGTGTAGACATGTCTGAAGCCATAAAATTATTTCAATATAATACTTTGGGAGCCCTGATGGCTGGGCTTTATGGAGGTACTTTAACAGTTGGAGAATTGTTGGAGCATGGAGACTTAGGTCTCGGAACATTAGATTCTATCGATGGAGAATTGATTGTTCTTGACGGTAAAGCCTATCAAGCCAAAGGGTCTGAGGGTAAGGTCGAAGTGGTAGAAGTTTCTCCTGATGAAAAAGTACCTTATGCAGCAGTCGTACCTCACCAAGCTGAAGTTATCTTCCGTCAACGTTATGAAATGACTGATAAAGAACTTGAGGATCGTATTGAATCTTATTATGATGGGGTCAATCTTTTCCGTTCTATCAAAATCAAAGGTCATTTTAAACATATGCACGTGCGCATGATTCCAAAATCAAATGCCGATATTAAGTTTGCGGATGTTGCCACTCGCCAACCTGAGTACGAGGTTGATAATATTTCAGGTACTATCGTTGGTATTTGGACACCAGAAATGTTCCACGGTGTGAGTGTTGCTGGTTATCACCTCCATTTTATTTCAGACGACTTGACATTTGGTGGTCACGTTATGGACTTTGTTATTGAAAATGGTATTATCGAAGTTGGTCCAGTTGACCAACTCGACCAACGTTTCCCAGTGCAAGACCGTCAGTATCTTTTTGCTAAATTCAATGTCGATGAGATGCGTGAAGATATTACTAAGGCTGAATAAAATTTTTTAAGACATCATAAATCATAGAAAGAACTTTCCTAGATGATTAGGGAAGTTTTTTTGTTTTTTGAAGTTATTTCTATATCGAAATAGTTGACAGATGTAATTATAGATGTTACAATTCGTGATATAAAGTTCGATATGGAACTAAAATTCAAAGAAAGACATGGTGTTTTATAATGGATTATTTGAAAGTGCTAGTCGAAGAGATTCATTCAGTTGTAGTGGCAACGGTTGATGAAACGGGACATCCGCATACAGCTGTTATGGACATGATGTGGGAGGACGGGAAAACAGTTTATTTTTTGACTGCCGATTTTAAACCCCTCTACAAACGGCTTAAGGAAGATGGACGTGTAGCAGTGACAGGGATGACTCAAGGTGCCGGAACTATGGATCGTAAATCTATTTCCCTAACCGGTCAGGTGGAATGGATTGGAAAAGAGCATTTAGAAGAGTTGTTAAAAGCCAATCCATACATGTATGAGATTTATCCGACGGAGGAGGGACGTAGTCACCTACAAGTCTTTCGTTTTAAAAATTCAGTAGGCAATTTTTATGATTTGACGCAATTGCCTCCCTATCAAGCAAGATTTGAAATTGAGGGATGATAAGATGACAAAGATTCAAGATGCAAAGAGAATCATTGAAGAAGCAGATAAAATTGTGATCGGAGCGGGAGCTGGCTTATCTGTAGCGGCTGGCTTAACCTACTCAGGCTCACGTTTTGAGGTTTTCTTTAAAGATTATATTGCTCGTTATGGCATGCAGGATATGTATTCTGCAGCATTTTATCCTTTTGAGACCGCTGAGGAGCGCTGGGGTTATTGGGCTAAGCATATATATCATAATCGTTACCAACCGGAGGGATTTTCGCTTTATAGAGATCTTTTCGACTTGGTTAAGGACAAGGATTATTTTGTGATTACGACCAATGTAGATGGGCAGTTTATGAAGACAGGATTTGCTCCGGAACGTTTCTTTGAAGTGCAGGGCAACTACGGAGAGTGGCAGTGCTCCGTTCCTTGTCGTCAGAAAGTCTTTGATAATAGAGGAGCTGTCATGGAGATGCTAAATGAAATCAAGGACTTGAAAATTCCAACCGACTTGATACCGTATTGTCCTCATTGTGGAGCGCCAATGACCATGCATTTACGTGTAGACCAGGCTTTTGTCCAAAATGAGACTTGGGAGGCTTCTTATGAAGCTTATCTAGGATTTTTAGAAGGGATGGAAGATCAAAAGGTTGTCTTCTTAGAATTGGGTGTCGGATACAATACGCGGACCATCATTCGCTATCCTTTTGAGAAAATGACAGCATGTCCGCTATCCAGCACCGGTGACAGCCGACTTTCTCTACCAACAAGACCGTTATTTACAAGAAAAACTATTAGAAAAGGGAGTTGTAGACTTAAAAGACTTGACTCCGATTCGGCCCAATCTCTACCTGTGGCAAGGCGATATCACTCGTCTGGCGGTTGATGCCATTGTCAATGCGGCCAACAGTAAGCTTTTAGGCTGTTTTGTACCTAATCATTCTTGTATTGACAATGCCATTCACACAGCTGCGGGGGTTGAACTACGTTTATCCTCTCCTTGCTCCTGCAGGAGCAAGGAGAGGATGAAACTACGGGTCAGGCAAAGATGACCAAGGCCTATAACCTACCTTCCCGCTATGTCCTTCACACAGTTGGGCCTATTATCTATGACGAAGTGACAGATTTGGAAAGACAACAGTTGGCCTCTTCGTACGAAGAGTGTTTGAACTTAGCTTATGAAAAAGGTCTGAGAAGCTTGGCCTTTTGTTGTATCTCAACAGGAGAATTTCGTTTTCCAAATGAAGAGGCAACTAAGATTGCGATAGAGACGGTTCTACAGTTCCAGAAAGAACACCCTGATATGGTAGTTATATTCAATGTTTTTAAAGATATTGATTATACGATTTATCAAGCATTATTAAAAAAATAATGTTTCTATATAGAAGTAGTTGATGGATGTAACAGACAGTGATACAATAACTTTAATATTTCGATATCGAACAAAAAGGAGACATAATGGACAAGATGTTAGGGGGCTACCAAGCTCTACAAATTCGTTTGTTGAATGGGCGGATTTTTCAAAAAATCTTGAGCAAAGAACCAGAAGCTCAATATAGAAGTGAACAAGGAAAAATTTTAACAGTGCTTTGGCAAAAAGAAGATGGTCGAGCAACTGCGACAGATATCGCCCTTGCTTCAGGGCTAGCCAACAATACCTTGACCAGCATGATCAAGAAATTAGTTGACCAGGGCTTGGTTACGATTGAACAGAGTGACCAGGACAAGCGCAAGAAGTTTGTTGTTTTGACCGAACTTGGTTGGGCACAAAAAGAAATTGGAGACCGTGTTAGCAAAGAACTGGGAGAGATTTTCTACCAAGGCTTTTCTGATCAAGAAATCCGAGAATTTGAAGCCTATCAAGAGCGTATTATCACAAATTTAAAAGCTAAAGAAAATGATATGTAGGGAAAGGAAGTAACAGTTATGATTGGAATAACAGGTGTAACAGGGAAATTAGGCTCTTATGTGGCTGATCTTGTCGATCAGCAAGGAATTTCTTCTATCCATCTGGCAAGAAGCCCAGAGCGTGCAAAAGTCTACGCGTCAGCGGAAATTCGTAAGATGGTGTATGCCAATACTCCAGAGGTGGTTGAGGCCTTAAAGGGAATCGATGTCTTATTGATGGTCTCTGCTCGGGAAAATCCAGAGCGTGTTGAGGAACACAAGAGTTTTTTAGATGCCGCAAAGCTTGCTGGAGTGCAGCATATCGTCTATACCTCCTTTTACGGAGCAGATGAAAAAGCAACCTTTACCTTGTCTCGAGATCATGCCCAGACGGAAGCCTATATCAAGAAGTTAGGATTCACCTATACATTTTTGAGAGATAATTTTTACTTGGACTTCTTTATTGATATTGCTCTTGAAAATGGAGAAATTCGTGGTCCGGCTGGCAGGGGCCGTGTGTCAGCTGTTGCCCGTAAGGACACTTCTAGGGTCGCAGCAGAGATTCTCTTAAACCCTAAGGAATGGGAAAATCAAACCTTGAATCTAACAGGACCAGAGGATCTTTCTATGGAAGAAATCGTAGAGCTTCTCTCAAAAGAGACCGGTAATGCCATCACGTATGTAGACGAATCGGTAGAAGAGGCCTATGAGTCACGGAAAAAATGGCCAGCACAAACTTGGGAGTACGATGCTTGGGTCAGTACCTATACAGCTATCAAAGTTGGGGAACAAGCTGGGGTTTTTACAGATGTCGAAAAAGTCTTAGGGCATCCAGCAAGTAGCTTATTGGATATTCTTAGAGACAGAAAACTTATTGAGGAAAAATATGATTGAATACAAACATGTAGCTTTGCGCTACACGGAAAAGGACATTTTAAAAGATGTCAATCTCCGTATTGAAAATGGAGAATTTATGGTTCTTGTGGGACCTTCAGGATCTGGTAAGACCACCATGATAAAGATGATTAACCGTCTTTTGGAGCCGACAGATGGCAATATCTATATGGATGGAAAACGCATTAAGGACTATGATGAACGGGAGTTACGTCTCAGCACCGGCTATGTCCTTCAAGCCATTGCCCTATTTCCTAACTTGACCGTTGCGGAAAATATTGCTCTCATTCCTGAGATGAAGGGCTGGAGCAAGGAGCAAATTGCTTCTAAAACAGAAGAACTCTTGGATAAGGTTGGCCTACCTGCTGCAGAGTATGCAAATCGCATGCCTAGTGAATTATCTGGTGGGGAGCAACAGCGGATTGGCATTGTCCGAGCTATCATTGGGGAACCAAAAATTCTATTGATGGACGAGCCCTTTTCAGCCTTGGATGCCATCTCTCGAAAACAATTACAAGAATTGACCAAGGCCTTACATAAAGAATTCGGCATGACGACCATCTTTGTAACACATGATACGGATGAGGCCTTAAAATTAGGGGATCGAATTGCAGTTTTGCAGGATGGAGAAATTCGCCAGGTGGCAGACCCTGAAACAATTTTACAAGCGCCTGCGACAGACTTTGTAGCAAACTTGTTTGGAGGTAGCCTTCATGTCTAATTTCATTTCAACCTTTCAAGAACGTTTTGGGGACTGGTTAACGGCCCTCGGACAGCACTTACAATTGTCTCTTTTGACCTTAATTATTGCAATTTTCCTTTCAATTCCTTTGGCCATTTATCTTAGTACGCGCGAACGTGCCAGTAATTGGGTCTTGCAACTCGCTGGTGTCTTTCAAACCATCCCTTCCATGGCCCTTCTAGGACTCTTTATCCCTATTATGGGAATTGGAACTCTTCCTGCTTTAACAGCTCTAGTCATTTATGCGATATTCCCAATTTTGCAAAATACTATTACAGGATTGCGTGGGATTGACCCTAGTTTGGAAGAAGCTGGGATTGCCTTTGGGATGACCAAGTGGGAACGCCTCAAGAAGTTCGAGATTCCACTGGCTATGCCTGTGGTGATGTCAGGGGTAAGGACTTCTGCGGTAATGATTATAGGGACAGCAACCTTGGCAGCCTTGATTGGGGCTGGAGGACTTGGTTCCTTTATCCTTCTAGGTATTGATCGAAGAAATTATAGCTTGATTCTGATTGGGGCCATTTCTTCAGCGGTTCTTGCTATTTTATTCAATATTGTTCTAAAATGGATGGAAAAAGCCAAGTTACGCACGATTTTTGCAGCTTTCGCTATTATGGTGCTTGGTTTGGGAGCAAGTTACGCACCAAGTATGATGCCTCAGAAAGAGAAAGAAAATTTAGTCATAGCCGGTAAATTGGGACCTGAACCAGAGATTCTCATGAATATGTACAAGCTTCTCATTGAGGAGAATAGTGACATGACGGTGACGGTTAAGCCTAACTTTGGGAAGACAGATTTCCTTTATCAAGCGCTTAAAAAGGGTGATATTGATATCTATCCAGAATTTACAGGGACCATTACAAGCTCTCTCTTGCAGCCAGCTCCTAAAGTCAGCAACGACTCCAAAGAAGTTTTCGAGGTTGCGCGTGATGGGATAAAGAAACAAGATAATCTAGCCTTGCTCAAACCCATGGCTTATCAAAACACCTATGCGATTGCTGTTCCGAAAAGTATTTCGAAAGAGTATAATCTGAAGACGATTTCTGATCTCAAGAAAGTTCAGGACAAGCTCAAAGCTGGTTTCACTCTGGAATTTAACGACCGTGAGGACGGAAACAAAGGACTTCAATCAGTTTATGGACTAAATCTTAATGTAGCTACCATGGAGCCGGCACTTCGCTATGAGGCAATCCAACAAGGCAATATCCAAATAACAGATGCCTATTCAACAGACCCAGAAATTGCTCAATATGATTTAGTTGTTCTAGAGGATGACCAACACCTCTTCCCACCTTACCAAGGGGCACCCCTCATGAAAGAAGCTCTTCTTAAGAAACATCCAGAATTGGAAGGCATTCTGAACAAGTTGGCCGGCAAAATCACAGAGAGCCAAATGAGTCAGATGAACTACCAAGTGGGAGTAGAAGGAAAACCTGCTGCTAAAGTCGCACGTGAGTTTTTGGTCAAACAGGGACTATTGAAGAAATGATCAAGCAAGAAAAAATACAAGAAACTCTTCTGCGACTCTGTAAGCACTATGGAGAACAAAATTGGTGGCAATCGGATAACAAGATTGAAGACTTGGTATCGACTATTCTGATCCAGCGAATAACAGAGAAGAATGCTAAGTTGGCTTTAGCTGGTCTTATGGATGTCATGACAGTAGAGGATATCCTGGCTTTACCGCTAGAAGATTTACAGGAACGTATTCGACCTGCCGGATTTTTTAAGCAAAAGTCTCAAACGATTAGAGGACTTCTGATCTGGTTAAGAGAAGTTGGTGGTTTTGAGGTTCTGTCCAAGATTGGAACAGAAGATTTACGGAAGCAACTTTTGAAGTTAAAAGGGATTGGACCAGAGACTGCAGATGCACTTTTACTTTATCTTTTTGATCGTCCAGTTTTTATTTCGGATGAATATGCGAGAAGACTTTTTCGACGCTTAGGATTTGGAAACTTTGATACTTATAATGACATGCATGCTGTTTACGGTAACGTCTTGGAGGGACTTACTCTCAAACAATGCCAAGAGATTCATGCTGTCATTGATGAACATGGGAAAGCTTTTGGCAAAAGTAAAGGCCAGTTAGACGAAAGTTGGTTACGATAAAAAGAGCCTAGGACAGTAGTCCTTTGACTCCACAAAAGAAACGGATTTTGTACTAACCTAAAGTTAGACAATTTATTTAAGCAAAGGATTTAGTTCTGTATTGCACAGGACTAAGTCCTTTTAGTTTTATCTTAATGCGTTTGTTGTTGTAATAATTAATACAGTCTACACTAGCTTGTTCCAATTGCTCAAGTGACTGAAACGTCTTCTCATAACTATAAAACATCTCAGACTTCAGAATGCCAAAGAAGGATTCCATCATGCCGTTATCTGGACTATTGTATTTACATGACATAGATGACTGGAGTATAAGAGTTATCTAAAAGTATGTGTCTCCTTGTTCAATATCAAAAAATTGGTGAAATGAATAGCGAATATCCCTTTTTATTTTGCTCCAAACCAGATTTTTGGATGGAAATTGCAGATGATAAAGTAAATCATTTAAAAAATAAAAAAGACAAACGCCCACAATGACGTTTGTCTAGAACAGGGAAGTTATCCTTGTACTTTTGCTCTACTTATTAGCTTAAATCGTATGTTACTCAACAGATTTTAGGGCTTCGAGCATATTGACTTTCTTAAGGTGTTGGTTCACAAAGATACCGAGACCTGTCAGAATGACAATGACAACAAGTGTTGGAATGGCATAGATGAGCCAGCTCAGACCTGGATTGAACATGATATTTTCAGGAGGGATAACCTCTACCATGTATTGATGCAATCCCCAACCAAGTCCGAATCCAACCAAGATACCAATGATAGAGAGATAAATGGTTTCTCGATAGATGTAGAGTGTCACTTCTCTATTAAAGAAGCCTAGAACCTTAATGGTTGATAACTCACGGATACGTTCTGCCACATTGATATTTGTCAAATTAAAGAGAACAACTAAAGCAAGAAGAACAGAAATCCCAATCAATACTGCCATAACACGGCTAAGGGAGTTGACGATGGTCTTGATTTGTGCCTTTAGAGTAGTATTTTTAACAACCCCTTTGACACCATCAAGCTCCATAAATTGACTGGCTGTTTGCTCAACGTTTTTGTCTGAGTGATTCTTCAGTGTCAGAATAGTAGCATTTTGGCTCGCCTCTTTACCAAAAGCATTTCTGTAAGTAGTTTCATTCATAAAGATGAAGTGACCCATATACATTTCAGAAATACCAGCAACTTTGAGTTTGATATCCTTGTCTTGACTATTTTGAACGGTTAACTCATCCCCTACAGAAACGCCAGCTAAGTCTGCCAATTTCTCAGAAATAATAATCCCTTTGTCGGTCAAATCGAGTTTTTGACCAGTTTCACGATTATTGAGCTTGATGTAATGTTGTAGAGTTTCTTGATCCTTGTCTTTGACCACAAGGGTTGTGATATCTTGACGATCGTTATTATTTCCTGCCACTTTTGAAAGCATTTCGTAATGAATAGAAAGATGTTCCTTGACCTTGCTATCGTTAATTAATTTTTGGATGTTTTCCTTTTCCTGCCCATCCAGATGATCCTTGTTTGCGACAATCATATCATAGCGAATGATGTTAGGGAATTGGCGTGTGTTAAGGTCTCCAATAGAAGAACGAATACCGAGTCCAGCAAAGAGAAGTGCGATGGAACCGCAGACACCAAAAATAGTCATGAACATCCGTTGCTTGTATCGGAAAATATTACGGGCAGTGACTTTTTGTGTAAAGTTCATCCGGTTCCAAAGTGGGGTGATGCGCTCCAGAAGAATCTTAGAACCAGATGTTGGAGGTTTTGGAAGAAGAAGTTGGGCTGGCTTTTCTCCTAATTCGCGCTTGGCTACCATAAAAGCAGGAAGAACTGTGGACAAAAGACCAAGCACAATAGCTAGAAGAGTCTTAAATGGATAAAAGTGTAACTCAATCGGTGCGAGGAGGATTCGCTCTTTATAACTATTGTATATGATAGTTGGAAGGAGAATGTGACCTGCAGCAACCCCAATAGCAGTACCAATCATACTCGTCACAAATCCATAAATAATAAATTTACGGATGATGTCCTTGTTTTGGTAACCGAGAGCTTTGAATGTCCCTGCCTTAATCCGTTCTTCTTCGACGAAGCGTCCCATTGTTACAAAGGTAACCAAGGCAGCAATAAAGTAGAGGATAACAGGGAAGATATTACTGAGGTTCTGAAAAACAGAAGCGTTGGTCTCATATGAAACGTACCCTTCTGACCAAGGAGTTTCACGACGTGTGTAGACATCGTAGCTTGGTTCAGCAATGCTATCGAGTTTTTCTTGAGCTTCCTTTATTTGCTCCTTCTTTTCAGCGATTTCATCTTGTGCTTGTGTCAATTGTCCCTGGACAAGAGGATTCTTATCCTGACCGCTGGCTTTCGCTTGTTCTAGTTTCTTGTTAAGTTCAGTCTCTGCCGTTTGAAGTTGACTTGTTTGTTGGTCAATCTTAGCCTGTGGATCAGCTTTTAATTCTTTCAAACGGTTAGCAGGTTGATTTTTTACTAATTTTTCGAGCTCATTTTCGTGTTTGGAAACCTTGTCAGTGTAATCCTGGGTATAGGGGTTAGCACTATGGACGTCTTTGTAAGCTAAGCGTGCAATCATGTAGACGTCGGAATCAAAACTAGATTCAGGAACTACCGCATAACCTTTGAGTTCCCCACTACCAGCTGTCGATGAACCGAGGTCAACACTTGATAAGATTTCAGAAGACTGAACAAAGCCAGTGATGGTAAAGGTGTGTTCTTTTAAGACATCCTTACCATTGTCACCCTCTTTTTCAGAAAACGAGATCTTGTCACCAATCTTATATTTGTCTTGATAGACTGAAGAAAGAGCAATTTCACCTTGCTTACTTGGAAGTTTTCCTTTTACAACCTCATAAGTTGAGATATCCTTTGGTTTTGATAATAGTCGAAAGGCATCAGTGGAATCTTTCAGAACGACATCTTTAAAGTAACCGTACTCAATGTTTGCCTCTGATGAGACTTGATTTAAGAGGTCTTGATCCGACTGGTTAAGTCCATAGCTACCAGTAACTGTGAGGTCAGCTGTTTGGTGTTTAGTGAAATAGCTTGTTCCCGTGTGTTGCATATCGGGGGTTGTCACCTTTAGACCCACAAGAGCGAAAGAACCCAAGGCCATGAGTGAAGCAATAGAAACCACCCGTCCTTTAGAACTAGAGAAAGACTTTCTGACATCTTTCCAATAAGTTTTACGATTCATGAGACATCCTTTCTAGTACTCGAGGCTATCAATATCTTGTGGAGTTGCATTGAGTTCAATACTTTGAACACGCGCATCATGCATACGAATCACACGATCTGCAATCGGAGCAAGCGCTCCATTGTGAGTGACAATGATAACAGTAGCTCCTTCATTGCGAGCCTTATCTTGGAGAATCTTCAAGACCTGTTTTCCAGTATTGTAATCCAGGGCTCCTGTAGGTTCGTCACATAGGAGAATTTTAGGATTTTTTGCGACGGCGCGAGCAATAGCTACTCGTTGTTGTTCACCACCAGACAATTGTGCAGGGAAGTTGTTGATGCGTTTCCCAAGACCAACATCAATCAAAGTTTGTTCCGCATCTTTAGCATCCGCAACAATTTCAGAAGCCAACTCTACATTTTCTTTGGCTGTTAAGTTTGAGACCAAGTTATAGAATTGAAAGACGAATCCGACATCGTCTCTGCGATAAGCTGTTAATTGTTTCGCATTATAATTGGAGATGTCTTTCCCATCGATGATGACCTTTCCTTCATCATTGGTATCCATACCACCAAGAATATTGAGAACAGTTGATTTTCCTGCCCCAGAAGAACCGAGTATAATCACTAACTCCCCTTTTTCAATTTCGAAAGTGATATTATTGTTTGCGATGATTTCCACATCACCTGTTTTATACCGTTTGTAACTATGTTTCATTTCAATATACGCCATGTGTATTTGTCTCCTTTAAAAATTATCAGCTGCTAAAACGACAACCTGTTGAATATTTACGAACGTTATTTTATGATTTTTTTAATACGATTGCTACAACAGAAAACAACAATGTGTTGAAATAAGGATACGAAAGTGGTATTAATAAATCAAAATCCTTGATGATAGTTGACAATTACACAAATCAAGATATACTTTAATCAACAATATGTAGAAATAAGGGGTTCGTATGCAACAGAGACAAACGACAACTAAGTCAGATATTAAAGAAGCCTTCATTCAGCTTTTGGCTACAAAAAGTTTAGAGGATATAACGATTAGTCAGTTAACTAAAAAAGCGGGTGTTAACCGCTCGACATTTTATCTGCACTACCTAGATAAACAGGATTTTTTAGAGCAATTAAAAGAAGAAACCTTGTCGACTGTTCGCATGATTTTAAGGAAAGAAACCTTTTATCCCAAAGAAGCCTTAGAAGCCATCTTGTCTTATTTCCAAGAGAGCAGTGCTTTTTTTGCTGAAATTGCAAAAAATCCAAGCTTTCGTTTTGCAGACAACATTCGTTCTTTTATTTTGGGAATGATTGAGTCAACACCACGTTCTCGACCAGTCATTGTGGCAGCTTATCAAATGCCCGAGCGCTATGCTATTACCATGTATGTTTCTGGCTTAACAGGACTTATTGTCGACTGGATTATCAATGGGACTCAAGAAAGTCCCCAACAATTGACCAAAATTATACTGGATTCCCCAGGGATGGAGTGGTTTAAGGGGTAAGGTGTAGATGGACAAGAAATAATTTAATTTGATTTTTTACTAAATTTTCTACACTCACTTGTAGTTTTAAAACAAGGTTAACAATTTAAGGAGCTGCACATATCAATGAATCAATATACCATCCCACAATTTATCGTCGATGCTTTTACAGATACCGTTTTTAAAGGCAACCCAGCTGCTGTTTGTCTTTTGGATGAATGGTTGTCAGATAATACCTTACAGAATATTGCCAAAGAGAATAATCTTTCTGAGACAGCTTTTACGGTTAAAAATGGTGACCACTATGAATTACGTTGGTTCACTCCGGGTGGAGAAATCGATTTGTGTGGTCATGCTACCTTGGCAACGGCCTTTGTTCTCTTTCAATTTAAAGAAATGAAAGCTGAAAGTCTAACTTTTGCAACACAGAGTGGGGAACTTTTAGTTACCAAAAAAGGTGACTACTATGAGCTAAATTTTCCAGCATACGCTATGCAACAAGTTCCAGTAACAAGTGAGATGGAAGAAGCAATCGGAGTCCGTCCACTTGAAGCATGGCTGGGAAGAGATTTAGTCTGTATCCTTCCTCATGAAAATGATATTATTGATGCGACACCAGATTTTGACAGAGTCAAAGCTTTAGATGGACTCCTCTTAAATATCACTGCCAGAGGGGAAAAATATGATACTGTCACACGAAGTTTTGCTCCGAAATTAGCTATTAAGGAAGATCCAGTATGTGGCTCAGGACACTGTCATGTCATTCCTCTATGGGCTAGTAAGTTGGAACAAACAGAATTTAAGGCTTTCCAAGCCTCTGAGAGAAGTGGACTTCTTATTTGTCGCTTGGAGGGCAATCGGATTTATCTTGCTGGAAAAGCTGCCCTTTATAGCCGTGGCGAGATTTATGTGACAAACTAGATTTCTTCTTGTAAAAAAATGAAAGTACTAGCAATAACCGTTAAAGTAATATAAAAACAAACGATGTCTAGCTCAGCTAGGCATTTTAAATTTCACAACATTTTTTGAAGAATTTTCAGAATAGACTTGACAATTTTGAAAATAAGCGTATGATAAGACTATGAACTTTTAAAAATAGTAATTTTACTATATTAACTCATGTCGACTACGGTTGGTATGGTGAAGTGACTAGATGGTTCTAATAACTATTCTATAGAGCGTTGCGTCCGAAAGTCATTCCCGACACGGCTCTTTAAAAACAAAAGGAGAAGATTATGAAAACAGAACCGATTCATCGTACCAGTATGTGGAAATTTAAGTTAAGTGCTGCCACCATGACTTTGATTCCCGCTGCCGTGGGGATTAACTATGTTGCCAAAGCCTTAGCGGAGGGGTTAAAGTTACCCGTTTGGCTGGGGTCTTTGGGAACCTTTCTTGCCAGCATGTTGGCTGGGCCGGTTGCCGGTGCCATCAGTGGTTTCATCAACAACGTGATCTATGGGCTGACCTTATCGCCAATTTCAACCGTGTATGCGATTACCAGCATCGGAATTGGGATTGCTGTCGGAGTTTTGCACGCCAATGGGTGGTTCTCGTCAGCGCGACGAGTATTTGTTTCTGCTATTATTATTGCCTTCGTTTCAGCTGTCATTTCAACGCCACTCAACGTCATCTTTTGGGGTGGTCAGACCGGTATCGCTTGGGGTGACTCATTGTTTGCGGTAATGGTCGCCAATCATGCACCAGTGTGGCTGGCCTCATTTACCGATGAGTTTGTCTTGGATATTTTGGATAAAGTCTGCGTGGCCTACCTGGCATTCTTCATCTATCGTCAGCTGCCGAAGCGGATGGTGCACTTCTTTAGCGGTGATAAATGATGAATGATCAAACATTGATTTCTGGAGCGCCACGGGTCAAGCTCAAGTGGTACCAGGTGATCGATCCGATTACTAAGCTCTTGTTCATCTTGGACATGACGTTGTTGAGCTTTGCCAGTATGAATTTATTGCTTCAGGCCGGATTAATTCTTATCGCAACACTGCTATTGTTATTTTCCAAATTGAGTTCTACCATCTTTAAGGCGCTGGGATTCAGCCTGTTTCTGATTTGCACCATGCTGATCATCCAAGGGTTATTTTACAGTCGGAATCAAACTGTGCTGTTTTCTGTGCTTGGGGTGTCGTTCTACAAAGAAGGCCTGATTTATGCCACCACTCTGGGTTGTCGAGTATTGGTGATTATTTTGACCAGTGGCTTTTTTATGGTGACCACGAGTATTTCAGAAAACGCGGCCTATTTGGAACTGTCCGGATTGTCTTATAAAACCGTCTACGTTCTGATGTCGGTGTGTTATATTTTGCCGGAAATGATGCGCAATATGCGGAAAATCCAGCAGGCACAAAAAGTTCGCGGAACCAATCCGCAAAAAACGTTGATTCAGAAATTAAAGTCAGTCCTGCCGGTTCTAATTCCATTGGTGATTAAGACCTTGGATCAATCGATGACGCGGTCGATTTCTCTCCAACTGAGAGGTTTTGATAATCTCAACCGGACTGTCAGAACCTCCCAGCGTGTGTATCGCCTGTCGCGGACGCTGCACATTGGTCTGACTGGACTGGCAATTTTATTGATTGGGTGGAAGATATGGACGAAGATAAACGGATTGTAATTGAAAATTTGACTACCCGTTATCCGGGTACTGAGCAACCACAACTGCGTCAGATTAACGCGGAGGTTCATACCGGCCAGGTGGTTGGGATTATCGGGAATAGCCACTCCGGCAAATCGACTTTGTGCCGTGTGCTAGCAGGGGTCATTCCCAAAATTGTGTCTGCTGAGATTGAGGGCGACTGGCACATGTTTGGCCAGCGAGTGTCCGACAATTGGCCCGTTTATAATGCCATGAATGGAGTTGTACTGCAAAATCCAGCTGGCCAACTAAGTGGGTTGGCAGACACGGTTGCCGATGAAATCGCCTTTGACTTGATTAATCAGGGAATGGCTGAAGGACTGATTCAAAAACGGGTTGAAGAAGTTGCTACGCAAATGGGGCTGATTGAACAGCTGAATTTGCGTCCCGAGAGCCTTTCCGGTGGTCAGAGCCAGCGGTTGGCAATTGCCACGGCGATTGCGGCTAACCCGGCTGTTTTGATTATGGATGATCCGACCAGTCAGATGGATCCCCTTGGCCGCCGACAATTTTTCCAATGGCTGGCCCAAGTCAAAGAGACGACTGTCTTCATTGTCACCAGTGAAATTGACGATTTGTGCGAAGTCGCCGACGTTGTGTGGGTGCTGCACGAGGGTCAAATGGTAGCCCAGGGCAGGCCGGGTGAGGTGTTTAATCATTTGGTAGCTGACTGGCAGATTCCAGCCCCGACAATCCAGCAACTTGCTCAAAAAATGGATTGGCACTTGGCTGATGGCCGGTATCCGGTGAATGACGCTGATCTGAAGGAGGTTCGTTATGTCCACAATTGAACTGAACAACCTGACGTTCACTTATCCGGAACGGTCCTTTAGCTTGGATGTTGAAGACAAACACTTCGCCGATCCGATGGTGGCGATTGTCGGCCAAAATGGTGCCGGCAAATCAACGCTCTTCAAATTGTTGACGGGCTTGCTGACACCACAAACCGGTGTGATTAAGATCAATGGAGAAAATTTTAATGATCTTAAACCAGTCGAAAAGTTACTGAAGGTTGGGATTACTTTTCAGAATCCTGACGATCAGCTTTTCAACCCGACCGTTCAACGAGAGGTGGAGTGGAGTGTCGCGCAGGTCATGGATGACCACGACACGATTACGAGGCGGGCTTTAGCGGCTCTAAAAAGAGTTGGCTTGGATGATAAAACAGCTGAAAGTCCATATGACCTGTCATTGTCGGAACGCAAGCTGTTGAGCGTTGCCACAGTTTTGGCAGTGGATCCGGCGATTTATTTATTTGATGAGCCGATGATGTCGCTTGATTGGAAAAGCCGGCGCAAGTTGACCGAAATTTTCCATCAGTTGGCTGATTCGGGCCACCAAGTTGTGACCATCACCCATGACATGGATTGGGTCGCCACCGAGTTTGAGTCGGTGTATGTTATGGAACACGGGAAGTTTGGCTTCGCCGGCAGTCCACGGGAATTGTTCAGCGATCACGAACTTGTCCAGCGAGTGGGATTACTACCACCGCGGATTATGGACATAGCGGAGTCGCTGGGTGATTCACAGACATATTTATCGGTTAATGATTATTGCCAGAAAAATCGAGATGTATAGAAAAAGTCACCTCTGCGGGTTTTCCAGGTTGAAGGATTAACTTCAGCTTCTGGCAAGAACTCACATGGGTGACTTTTGTGTTTAATAACGTTTCATGATCATCGGGTGTTTCCTCAGATCAATCGGTTTGATTTTACTTTGTTTCATGGTCATAATCATATACCATTTCTTCGGTTCTTTTTATATATTCCTCGAATGGTCTCCATCCCCTTAATCGTGGATGAGGCAGTCCGGAGACTTCGATAAAATTTATTCCGTCGCTTAATTGGCCTATGATCTTGTTCTATTAAATTGTTCAGATACTTCACAGTTCGATGTTCTGTTTTGGTGTATAATCCGTTTCTCTGTAACTTTCTAAATGCAGATCCTATAGGGGTGCTTTATCTGTTACGATGACTCTAGGTTATCCAAATTGTTTATGGAGTCGCTTTAAGAAAGCATACGCCGCCTGAGTATCTCGTTTCTTTCGTAACCAGATATCCAATGTTAAACCGTCCGCATCAATCGCTCGATAGAGATAATGCCAACGCCCCTTAATTTTGATATAGGTTTCATCCATTTTCCACGAATAGAAGGACTGTTTATTTTTCTTTTTCCAGAGATGATAGAGGATTTTACTGTATTCTTGAACCCACCGATAAATCGTAGTGTGACAAACATTTATTCCACGGTCATAAAGCAATTCCTGAACTTCACGATAGCTCAGATTGTAACGTAGGTAATAACCAACAGCGACAATGATGACGTCTTGTTGGAATCGTTTGCCTTTAAAATGATTCATCTCTCAAGCCCTACTAACCTTTTTTCTGCTCTTTGAGAAGCTGAAGGTCGTGCCAGTAACTATCCCTTTGGTCTGATCAATTCCGTCATTTATCTTTTGCTTGCCCTTCAAAAAGGCTTCTACGGTGAGGTTTTGACAACACTCTATTTCACCATCATGCAGCCGATTGGTCTCTTGGTTTGGATTTATCAAGCCCAATTCAAAAAAGAACAGCAGGAATTTGTTGCTCGTAAATTGGATACGGTTGGATGGACCAAGTACCTATCAATTAGTATACTTTGGTGGTTAACCTTTGGTTTCATTTACCAATCCGTTAACGCCAATCGTCCATTCCGTGATTCTATTACCTATGCGACAAATGGTGTCGGTCAGCTCTTGATGACAGCTGTTTATCGTGAACAATGGTTTTTCTGGGCTGCCACTAATGTTTTCTCTATCTACCTCTGGTGGGGAGAAAGCCTTCAAATTCAAGGAAAATACTTCATTTACCTTATCAACAGTCTCGTTGGTTGGTACCAATGGAGTAAGGCAGCTAAGAAAGCTTAGTACTTATGTTTATCAATTACTAAGAGGATCCAGAAGGGTCCTCTTTTTGAGTTTATTTCTCTTATGTAGAAGCTAGTGACGATGCTTATCACATTTAGAATAAAGAAAGTAATGTACGTTTACCTAAATCCTTAAAAAGACCTAGATTGGTACTCTAGGCCTTTTTGTATTGTATTATAGAAGTGAGAATCACATGTTATTGGAATAGAAATAGCCAAACATATAGCAAAAAAGTAATAATCAAGTTAATGACAAAACGAATTTGGTGGTGTGATTTATTGAATTTTTTGTTATTTTGACCATTCAGGAGAGCGCCCCCGCAAATTGTCGAGCTAGCAAATAGCCATATATAAAATGCTAAGGTACGATTTACCATAACAAGGAGAAGTGCTAAGATACCAACAATGGCACCTATTATAATAAATCCAGTTCCTAAGCTTTTTTTGCCTTTTAGAATAGCTGATACAGCTGCAGCAAGATGAAGCAGGACAAAAGCAAGAGCTAAGAAGACAGTGATGATGGTTAAGATGAGATAAAGTGACATAGATGTTTCCTTTCTAGGATAACCTGAGTGCTATTTTTTATGATTGATTTTATTAAGAATCATAAATGATACTACAAGATTTAAAATGATAACCAATAAGGTAAAAAGAGAGTAACCATAAAGTTTAATTGGAAATTCATTTTTGAGATTGCATAGAGCAAACAAACTCGTTAAAATGCCCGTCAACAATCCAGGCACATATTTTCGTATAACGATTGTTTGAATCAGATGTCCGAATACATGGTAGATATAAGCGATTATGATGCTTGCGTAAATGCTATAGTTATTAAACTGGTAACTAAGATATAGCGACGTCATTAGGATGAGAAATTGCTCCAAGACAATAAAGTTGAAAGCAAAAGGAGTGTAATAAGATAGGATTCGATTGTTTGGATACTGGATTGATATTTTTTTGACAAAGGATGGCATCCAAACGATTTCTTCGAGTTCGTGAAGCATGAAGAGTGATGGAAATAGAAAGTAAAATTGCACGCTGGTCATTGAAAATACTCCCTTCTAGTTCGAACCCACTTTCAGAATCTCCAAATAAAACTGGATCACTTCTTGTTCGCTATAAGACTTGCCTTTTTTCAACCACCAGCTGAGGGTTTCGATGAAATGGCTGACGACTAGGTGTTTGAGATAGGAGTGAGGAATGTTAGGGTACGATTGGATGAGTTCGTCGGCTACCATTGGGTAGACATCGTGTTCTAGTTCTTTTCGCAGTTGCCGGATAAAATAATCGTTTTTAGAGAGCAAGAGACTGGTCACATGGTCTTGGTTTTTCTTGAAATGCTGAAAGATATGGGCCAGGTAGTCTTGTGGGGAGAGGTGTTCAGCACGCTCAAAGAGATGGTGAAAGAGCTTTTGACAGAGTTCATCTAGCAAGAGTTCCTTACTCTCGTAATGGCTGTAAAAGGTCGAGCGTCCTACATCAGCAAGGTCTATGATTTCTTGAACCGTGATGGCCTCGTAGTCTTTTTGGTTGAGTAAGTGTAAGAAAGCTTGATAGATAGCTTTTCGAGTTTTGGTGATGCGACGATCCTGAGTATTCATATGGACAATTTGAACAAATTGTTCAGTAACGTACACCCTAAACAGTTTGCTCCTATCCTTTCTGTTGTGAATGTTAGATAATGATAATGAACATGATGTTCATGAATCTATTATAACAAAGGATTTAGGATTATGAAGACAAAACATGCGGTCTGGATAGCTTTTTTCTTGAATTTGAGTTATGCCATTATTGAGTTTATTGCAGGAGGAATTTTTGGATCCAGCGCTGTCCTTGCGGATTCGGTCCACGACTTGGGGGATGCGATCGCTATTGGGATCTCCGCCTTTTTGGAGAGTATTTCCAATCGTGAAGAAGACAGCCACTATACCTTGGGCTACAAGCGCTTTAGCCTTTTAGGGGCCATGGTAACGGCTGTGATTCTCATGACAGGATCTGTTTTAGTTATTTTGGAAAATATAACGAAATTGGTTCACCCACAACCTGTCAATGATGAGGGGATTCTCTGGCTTGGAATTATTGCCGTCAGCATCAATGTGCTAGCGAGCCTCGTCATTCGCAAAGGGCAAACCAAGAACGAATCCATTCTTAGCCTGCATTTTCTGGAAGATACCTTGGGTTGGGTGGCTGTCATCTTAATGGCCATTGTTCTCCGATTTACCGATTGGTATATTCTGGATCCGCTCTTATCTCTAGCTATTTCCATCTTTATTCTGTCCAAAGCCATTCCACGTTTTTGGAGCACGCTCAGGATTTTCCTGGATGCCGTGCCAGAAGGAGTAGATATCCAGCAAGTCAAGAGTGATTTGGAGCAGTTGGACCATGTGACTAGTATCAATCAGCTCAATCTCTGGACCATGGATGGCCTGGAAAAAAACGCCATTGTCCATGTTTGTCTAGAGCATGTCAAGCATATGGAGGTCTGTAAAGAGTCTATTCGCACCTTGCTCAAAGATTGTGGCTTTCAAAACGTCACCATTGAGGTCGATGAAGACTTGGCAACCCACCGAGCTCATAAACGCAAGATCGAAGAGTTAGAAGTGAATCAAAGTCATGGACATATTCATCACCATTAAGAATAGTTATTTACACTCTTAGAGTTTATCTCTAGGAGTTTTTTTGATACTAAGCTCACTAAAGTAAGCCTTTTCATGGTAAAATAGTGAAAAGTATATAGTAAGGAGTAGTTATGAGTAAAAGAGCTGTGTTGATGATGACCTTTGGGTCGCCAGAAGAGATTACCTACGAAGGAGTAGCAGAGTTTTTCACGAATATACGGCGTGGAGTTCGTCCCGAACCACATGAAATTCAGACCTTATATGACCATTACCTACGAATCGGTGGAACGCCGCTCCAAAGGATAACAAAGAAAGAAGTTGACTTGGTTGCTTCCGCTCTTGGAGAACAAGTGTCGGTTTACTTTGCCAATAAATTTTCCCGACCTTTCATCATAGATGCGATTAAAGAGATGGAGAATGACGGAATTGAAGAATGTTTGTGCTTGATTCTAGAGCCCCATTATTCTTACTATTCTGTCATGGGCTATGAAAAATTTTTAGAAAGTGAGCAGATTAAGTTCCAAATTATCAAGGACTGGTATCGTGAGCCTGACCTTCTCCACTATTGGGCTGATGAGATCCGAAAGATTTTAGATCAGATTGGAGACGACAGTTATAAGGTGATTTTTTCAGCCCACAGTGTCCCAGTTTTGGCACTAGATTTTGGTGATCCTTATATCGATCAGATTTATGACAATAGTCGCTTGATTGCGGAGATTTTAGGGCTTGAAGAGGAGCAGTACACCAATACTTGGCAGAGTGAGAGTGATATAGGTATTCCTTGGATTAAGCCGGATGTCTTAGAATACCTTCGTAATGAGAGGGAACATCCTGACCACTATATTTTTGTTCCGATTGCCTTTATTAGTGAGCATATTGAAGTTCTTTTTGATAATGATGTGGAGTGTAAGGAGCTTTGCCAAGAGTTAGGTGTAGCCTATCACAGACCTCCTATGCCAAATAGCGATCCTCGTTTAATCAAGGCACTTCTTTCGACAATTCAGTCTCATATAGACGGTGATTATAGTTACTATCAACCTCAGCTGGAGACCTTTGATGAGCTGGAAGCTCCTTCTAGCACAGGTCAGATTTTAGATGAGGAAAAGGATATCCAAATGCCAGATTTTGTGAAGAAGTTAATTGCCAAGAAAGGCCGCGAAAATGTCAAAATGCCCTATTTGATTAAGAAAATGCTAGAAAAGAAGTATGGGAAAAAATATGATTAATCGAAGAGGGGAAAGTAAGATTTGAGCAGAAGCCTAAGAAAAAGTGTATACTAACAGTAACTAAAGAAAAAGAGGTAAACATATGAAATCAGCAGTTTACACTAAAGCTGGCCAGGTTGGTCTAGCAGATATTGATCGACCGCAAATTGAGGCTCCAGATGATGCTATTATCCGCATTGTCCGTACCTGCGTTTGTGGTTCCGACCTTTGGAGTTACCGTAATCCCGAAATCGAAGAAGGACATAGTAATAGCGGTCATGAGGCTATCGGAATCGTCGAAGAAGTTGGTGAGGCTGTCACTACTGTAAAACCAGGTGACTTTGTCATCGCGCCTTTCACTCATGGTTGTGGTCAGTGTGATGCCTGTCGTGCCGGTTATGATGGGACTTGTGACCGCCATATTGGCAACAACTGGTCTGGTGGCGTACAGGCTGAGTATATTCGTTTCCATTTTGCCAATTGGGCACTTGTGAAAATTCCAGGTCAACCATCAGATTACAGCGAAGGCATGCTTAAGTCACTTTTGACACTTGCTGATGTCATGCCGACGGGTTATCATGCGGCGCGTGTGGCTAATGTGCAAAAGGGTGATAAAGTGGTCGTTATCGGGGATGGGGCTGTTGGCCAATGTGCTGTCATTGCAGCTAAGATGCGTGGAGCATCGCAAATCGTCCTCATGAGTCGCCACGAAGACCGTCAACAGATGGCCTTGGAGTCAGGTGCGACAGCGGTTGTGGCTGAACGTGGTGAAGAAGGCATTGCCAAGGTGCGAGAAATTCTCGGTGGTGGAGCAGATGCAGCTCTCGAATGTGTGGGTACTGAAGCAGCAGTTGATCAAGCTCTTGGTGTTCTTCACAATGGAGGCCGCATGGGATTTGTCGGCGTTCCTCATTACAATAACCGTGCTTTAGGTTCGACCTTTGCCCAAAATATTTCTGTGGCAGGTGGAGCGGCCTCAGTTACTACTTATGACAAACAAGTTTTGTTAAAAGCAGTTCTTGACGGTGATATCAATCCGGGTCGTGTCTTTACTAATAGCTACAGCTTGGATGAGATTAATCAAGCTTATAAAGATATGGATGAACGTAAGACTATTAAGGCTATGATTGTTTTAGACTAAGAAAAAATTCTAGTAGAGGATGTCTACTAGAATTTTTTTAATACAAATCCCAATTCGGAGTTGAGAATTTCTTGGTTTGGGTGATATAAAATTGCGTAAAAAGAACTTCCATGGCTAAGGTCATCACAGTTGCGATGGAGATGACAATGGTTGGATAGGCAGAAAAAAGAAGGGAAAGAACTAGTCCGATAAGGAAGAACGTGGCTTGCAAGCCATAATAGAGCTTGTCATACTTGAGGTAACTCTTGTTAAAATAGCCATTTGCAAGGATAGCAGCTTGAAAGAGGCCGATACCCGTGTATAAGAAGCTAGTCGCAAAGAGGTGGTGAGCTTCAGGATTGACCAAGAAACTCATAGAAACAGTCACAATAATCAAGCCAATGAGTGACTATAAATCAGGAATATTCCTTTATTTTACCCTTCTTCATCAAAGGCAGGTGTTTAAAAAAGTATCAATATGTTTTTTTAAATATCTCTATTAAAAAAATAAGAAATTTTCGTTTTATATGTTGACAAGCTTAAACGCGTAGTCTATAATAGGTTTATAAACTTAAACATGAGGTTTGAAATGAGCCAAAAAACAATGAATTTATTAAAAGAAAGCATCCCGACCTTTGAGATGCTACGAGATCCAAGACGACAGGAAATCTTGATTCTTTTATTCGACCATAAGAATTTAACAGTAAATGAAGTGGCTGAAAAGATGACCTTATCCCGTCCGACCGTATCTCATCATTTGAAATTACTTTTGCAAGCAGGTTTGGTAACTGTAACGCAAAAGGGGAAAGAGCGTTATTATGATGTGAGTTTTGATCAGGCTATTACCATTTTAGAAAGTTTGTTAGCTTCACTGAAAAAGGACGCCTCAGAAAGGAACAGCTAAGGCTGTTTTCTTTCAAACTAACATGTTGATAGTTTTAAACACATAAACAAAAGGAGTATTTAAAATGACATACACGACACAAACATCTTGGAAAGAAATTATGAACTATTTGCCAAAAGCATACCATTTTACTGATGCTTACCAACCAGCAGAAGAATGGTGGGACTGGAAGGGCAACCGAATCCACTTAGATACTTTTAGAAATCCACAAGCGCCTGAAAAATTATCATGTTCCATGGAGTGGGTACCAACGGACGTCAAATCTCCATGATTGCGGGTGGTCCTCAGTCAAAAAATGGTTTTGAAACGATTATGATTGATATGCCGACTTATGGAGTGACAGAAGTAAAAGACCGTAACGCCATCACCTATGCTGACTGGGTGCAAGCTGGTGTTGACTATGTAAACTATGAGGCGTCAAAAGATGATCGACCAATCTTCTTGTATGGTTTAAGTGCCGGTGGAATGGAAACTTACCACGTTGCTGCAGCTGCACGTAACCCTAAAGTCAAAGGGATTATTGGGATGACCTTCCTTGACCAACGTGATAAACAAGTCCGTACTGAAACCGTCAATAATAAATTAACTGCCATGTTTGGTGCTAGCTCAGTGGCTCTAGGTAGAAAGATTGGTTTGGGGCGCATGACCTTGCCGATGACCCAAGTATCTAAGATGTCTGCCCTCGTTAACAATGAAAAATTGTTGAAAGAAGTCTTCTACAAAGACAAGACTTCTGCGGTAAACAAGGCTTCTCTCAACTTCCTTGATTCTTATATGAACTATGCACCAGCAATTGAACCAGTTGATTTTGATGTCTGCCCAGTCTTGCTTACCCAACCTGAAAAAGACTACTGGACACCAGAACATTTGAGTGCGCCTGTATTAGACAAGATTAAAAAAGTTCCTACGAAAACAGTCATCTTGCCAAACGGAGGTCACTATCCAATCGAAGCAGATGCACTCTTGGTCATGAACAAAGCCATCAAAGAGTTTGTAGAAGCGAATCTGTAAAAATTTTGCTTGAAGAGGCGATAAATCTTTAGAAGATCAGAACGTGGTTTCTGGTCTTTTTCTATATGACTGAAGATAATCATGTTTAAAGGATTATCAAAGGTGTTATCCAAAGAGTGACGTAAATTGTCATCGGGGTGGCAGAAACTGTCATTCACTTGTCGGGTTTTGTATCGTATAATAGTCTCATCAATCAAATGAAACAAAAGAGGAAATCAACATGTCAAACAAAAAAGTTATTTTAGTCACAGGCGCTTCATCAGGTATGGGAAAATTGTCAGCCCAAGATTTGATTAAAGCAGGTCACACAGTCTATGCAGTTGCTCGTAGCGTAGATAAAATGAAAGACTTGGAAGCGCTCGGCGGTCATATCATGAAGATGGACGTGACCAATGAAGAAGATATCGAGAAAGTAGTGGCGCAAGTCATCGCTGAACAAGGTCGTATCGATGTGCTTTGGAACAACGCAGGGTATGGTCTCTATGGTCCAGTAGAAGATGTATCTATGGAAAAAGCTCAACAACAATTCGAAGTCAATGTTTATGGGGTAGCTCGCTTGACCAAGAAAGTCTTGCCTTACATGCGTGCTCAAAAAGAGGGGCTTATCATTAACACTTCGTCTATGGGTGGAAAAATCTATACATCACTTGGAGCGTGGTACCATGCATCAAAACACGCTATTGAAGGATTTAGCGACTGCCTTCGTATGGAAGTCAAAGAATTTGGGATCAAAGTCGTTGTGCTAGAGCCAGGTATGATCAACACTGGTTTCAACGCAACCGTTGGTCAAAACTTCTCTTACGAGTCTAAGAACGGAGCATACAGCCGTTTGGTCAATGGCTATATCAAAGCCATGGAAAACAACCCAACTCCAGGTTCAAACCCAGAAGTGATTTCACGTACTGTTCTCAAAATAATCAACGCTCGTAACCCTAAAACACGTTACTTAGTTGGACGTGGAGGGAAACTTTTGGTTGGTATTCGTCGGATTTTTGGTGACAAATTCTTCGACCGTATGATGCTCATGTCTATGCGTTAATGGAAAAGGAGAAAGCCTATGCGTCTGAATCTCAGTCAGCAATATATTGACAATTTAAAACAAATCGGCCTAGATCTGAACATGATTTTGGAACTGGCCAATCTTCCGGATACCACTTGGAAGGAAGAGATGAATCTTTCAACCCTTGATTACTACCATCTTTTGACGGCTTTTGACAAAGTGGCTAATGATGAGCAGATTATCGCCATGAGCCGTATCAAGGATATCCAAATGTTTATGCCACCTTTCTTTGCAGCTCTATCATCGAAAAATGGCCTCGCAGCAATCGAGCATTTTGCCAAATACAAGAAAATCACAGGCCCTATTGTTGTCAGCATTGAAACCTTTGATGGCTTAGTCCGTGTCAGCTACCGTTATGATTATCCAGGTCTCGATTTGCCTCGTTTCGCCGTCCTCAATGAACAGTTATTATTGGTCGATTTGATTCGCACAGGGACAGGAGAAACCATCACGCCCCTACACGTGGGGACGCCATATACCTTCGAAGAAGCCAGTCTTGCAGTGTTTGGCTGTCATGTAGAGAAAACGGAAGGCAATGAACTGGTCTTTAAAAAGTCGGACTTGGTGAAACCATTTTTAACAGCCAATAATGTCATGTTGGATTATCTAGAGCCTCAACTCAAAGAGCGCTTAGCAGAAGCCATGACGAGTGAAAGTTTTACAGGTCTTGTCCAGCAGAAACTCTACCAGGCGATACCAAGTGGGGCTTTTAGCATCGAGGATATCGCAGCGACCCTTGGGATCAGTAGCCCGTACCTTGCAACGAAACCTGACTGCAGAAGGAACCAAGTTTAATCAAGAATTGCAAAATGTGCAGAAAATCCTAGCTTTTGGCTATTTGAAGAATCCTGACATGACAACAGATGATGTAGCCTATTTGCTAGGCTATTCCGAAGTCTCCTCCTTCTCACGAGCTTTTAAAAAATGGACTGGACAGACCATTTCAGAGTATCGCAAGCAGATGCAGACAGAAGCTTAACAGCAGAAATTTCCATTATTAACACCAGATGAGTACATCTGGTGTTTTTATTGTGACTTTAAGTCCGTTTCGCTC
>NZ_KV810674.1:0-46792 GCF_001812855.1 Streptococcus sp. HMSC072D03 | reverse complement strand
ATGCACTTAATTTGACAATTCAAGATGCTTAATCTAAGTTTTGATGGTAGTAAATAGGCATAAAGCAGGTTGAGTTTTCGGAATTTTCCTAAAATCCTAGTAATAGTAAGGGATTTGTGATAAAATAAACGAGTAAATAAATAAAAGAAGAGGTATGTAAAATGTCACGTAAACCATTTATCGCTGGTAACTGGAAAATGAACAAAAATCCAGAAGAAGCAAAAGCATTCGTTGAAGCTGTAGCATCAAAACTTCCTTCATCAGATCTTGTTGAAGCTGGTATCGCAGCTCCTGCAGTTGACTTGACAGCTGTACTTGCTGCTGCTAAAGGTTCAAACCTTAAAGTTGCTGCACAAAACACTTACTTTGAAAATGCTGGTGCCTTCACTGGTGAAACTAGCCCACAAGTTTTGAAAGAAATCGGTACTGACTACGTTGTTATCGGTCACTCAGAACGTCGTGACTACTTCCACGAAACTGATGAAGACATCAACAAAAAAGCAAAAGCAATCTTTGCTAATGGTATGCTTCCAATCATCTGTTGTGGTGAATCGCTTGAAACTTACGAAGCTGGTAAAGCAGCAGAATTCGTAGGTGCTCAAGTCTCAGCTGCTCTTGCTGGATTGACTGCAGAACAAGTCGCTTCAACAGTAATCGCCTACGAACCAATCTGGGCTATCGGTACTGGTAAATCAGCTTCACAAGACGACGCACAAAAAATGTGTAAAGTTGTTCGTGACGTTGTAGCTGCTGACTTTGGTCAAGAAGTTGCTGATAAAGTACGTGTTCAATACGGTGGATCAGTTAAACCTGAAAACGTTGCTGAATACATGGCTTGTCCAGACGTTGACGGAGCTCTTGTAGGTGGTGCATCACTTGAAGCTGAAAGCTTCTTGGCATTGCTTGACTTCGTTAAATAATTTTAGATAAAGTCGAGGTTTCTCTCGGCTTTTTTATTTTTTGATGAATAGTTTTACAAATAAATCGCTTGGGATAAGACAAATAGTGTGGGTTTGTATAAACGAACGCTTTAGGCCCTATATTTTATGGGTTTAGGGTTTGACAAATAGAATTGGATTGCCCAAAGAGACAGATAATATGCTATAATGAAAGTAGTATAACTAGAGCTCAGATGCTAATAGTCTGTATGCTCCGCATTTTTTCCAAAAAAGGAGAGTTAGAATCATGACTTTTGATGCAATTGACCAAATGGCGGTCAGCACTATTCGTTCGCTTTCGATCGAGGCAATTCAAGCCGCGAATTCTGGGCACCCAGGTCTTCCTATGGGTGCAGCGCCAATGGCTTATGTGCTTTGGAACCATGTGATGAATGTTAATCCAAAGACAAGCCGTAACTGGACAAACCGTGACCGTTTTGTTCTTTCTGCAGGTCATGGTTCTGCCTTACTTTATAGTCTCTTGCACCTTTCTGGCTACGACGTGACAATGGACGACTTGAAGAACTTCCGTCAATGGGGATCTAAGACTCCAGGTCACCCTGAAGTTAACCATACAGATGGTATTGAAGCAACATCAGGTCCTCTTGGTCAAGGAATTGCTAATGCTGTAGGTATGGCAATGGCTGAAGCACACTTGGCAGCTAAATTTAACAAACCTGGTTTTGATATTGTTGACCATTATACTTATGCCCTCCATGGCGATGGATGTTTGATGGAAGGTGTTTCTCAAGAAGCTGCTAGTCTTGCTGGTCACCTTAAACTTGGTAAGTTGGTACTTCTTTACGATTCAAATGATATCTCACTTGATGGGCCAACTTCAATGGCTTTCACTGAAGATGTTAAGGCTAAGTTTGAAGCTTATGGTTGGCAACACATTCTTGTCAAAGATGGTAATGATTTGGAAGCTATTGCTAAAGCAATCGAAGAAGCTAAAGCT
This sequence comes from Streptococcus sp. HMSC072D03, assembly GCF_001812855.1. Classification (NCBI taxonomy): domain Bacteria; kingdom Bacillati; phylum Bacillota; class Bacilli; order Lactobacillales; family Streptococcaceae; genus Streptococcus; species Streptococcus sp. HMSC072D03. The sequence goes on along the minus strand of NZ_KV810674.1, from coordinate 44,896 downwards.
GAGACAGATAAACCATCTATTATCGAAGTTAAGACAATCATTGGTTACGGAGCTGAAGGACAAGGAACATCAGCTGTCCACGGTGCTCCAATTGGTCAAGACGGCATTGATCACGCAAAAGGTGTTTACGGTTACGATGCACCAGCATTTACAGTTCCAGATGAAGTCGCACGTCGTTTCGAAGTTGGTATTAAATTCCGTGGTGAAGCTGCTGAAAATGCTTGGCAAACTAAATTTGCAGAATATGAAGCTGCTTACCCAGAATTGGCTGCGGAATACAAGGCTGCCTTTGCGAATGAACCTGCACACGTTGACTTGAATACTCATGAAGTGGGTTCAGCAGTAGCTAGCCGTGTGTCAAGCCAACAAGCAATCCAACAGATTTCTGAACAAGTTCCTTCATTCTGGGGAGGTTCAGCAGACCTTTCAGCTTCTAACAATACTATGGTTAAGGCTGAGTCTGATTTCCAACCAGACAACTATGCTGGACGTAATATTTGGTTCGGTGTACGTGAGTTTGCTATGGCTGCAGCGATGAATGGTATTGCTCTTCATGGTGGTACTCGCGTTTATGGTGGTACTTTCTTCGTCTTCTCAAACTACTTGCTTCCAGCAGTACGTATGGCAGCACTTCAAAACTTGCCAGTAACTTATGTTATGACTCACGACTCAGTAGCAGTTGGTGAAGATGGACCTACTCACGAACCAATCGAACAATTGGCAAGTGTGCGTTCAATGCCTAACCTTAACGTTATCCGTCCTGCAGATGGTAATGAAACTAATGCTGCTTGGAAACGTGCCTTGGCTGAGACTGAACGTCCAACAATGCTAGTTTTGACACGTCAAAACTTGCCAGTCCTTGATGGTACAGCTGAAAATGCTGAAGCTGGTGTCAATAAAGGGGCTTACATTATCTCAGAAGCTAAAGGTGATCTTGATGGTATCATCATTGCGACTGGTTCTGAAGTGAAATTGGCTCTTGATACTCAAGCGGCTCTTGAAGCTGAAGGCGTGCATGTCCGTGTTGTTTCAATGTCATCACAAAATCTCTTTGATGAACAAGATGCTGCATATAAAGAAGAAGTTCTTCCAGCAGCTGTGACAAAACGTTTGGCTATCGAAGCTGGAACTAGCTTTGGTTGGGGCAAATACGTTGGTCTTGCAGGTAAAACACTTACTATTGATACTTGGGGTGCCTCAGCACCTGGTGACCGTATCTTTAAAGAATATGGTTTCACTGTTGAAAATGCAAGTCAACTTTACAAATCATTGTAAGAAAAGAAAGAGCTTGGCTAGTCCAAGTTCTTTTTTGTAAATTTCATACAGAACTTGACTTTTTAGGGCATAGTGTTAGAATAACTGTGTTAGCCGATTTAGCTCAGTTGGTAGAGCAACGCACTCGTAACGCGTAGGTCACAGGTTCGAAACCTGCAATCGGCATGGTCAGAAGTACTCAGATAGAAAAAAGGGGTTTTTAGAAACCTCTGTTTTCTTTTGTCCTTGATTGTTCATTTGAGCTAAAATTTGATAAAATAGAAAGTAAAGAAATCAAAAAGGAAGTATCATGTCAAAAGGATTATTAATCTCAATCGAAGGGCCAGATGGTGCTGGAAAGACTACAGTTTTGGAGGCGCTTTTGCCACGTTTAAGAGAAGTTTATCCAGCTCAAGTCGTGACGACACGTGAACCAGGTGGAGTAGCTATTGCAGAGCAAATCCGTGAGGTTATTCTGGATGTAGATAATACGGCTATGGATGCTAAGACAGAGCTCTTACTCTATATTGCGGCTCGCCGTCAACATCTAGTTGAGAAGGTTTTGCCAGAGCTTGAAAAAGGCAATATGGTCATCATGGATCGTTTTATTGATTCATCAGTTGCCTATCAAGGGACTGGTCGTGGCTTGGACCAGGATGAGATTGCCTGGTTAAATGCCTATGCGACTGATGGGTATAAACCTGATGTGACCCTATTGTTTGATGTGGATTCTGAGACTGGTTTGGCCCGCATTGCAGCCAGCGGCGAACGTGAAGTCAATCGGTTGGATTTAGAGAAGCTTGACCTACATCAGCGTGTACGTCAAGGTTATTTAGATTTAGCACAGGCTGAACCAGAACGTATCAAGTTAATCGATGCCTCACAGGCTTTTGAGGATGTTGTAGAGCAAGCTTGGGAAGTAATTAAAGGCTATTTATAAGGAGCAAGATGAAGTTAGCTGAAAGTCAAAGCAAACTATTTGAAGAGTTTTCACAAATTATCAGGGAAAATCGTTTGAGTCATGCTTATTTGTTTTCGGGTGATTTTGGAAGTCTCGACATGGCTATTTGGCTAGCACAGAGTCGGTTTTGCCTAACTCCTGAGGATGGTCTACCTTGTGGCCACTGTCGTTCCTGTCGCTTGATTGCACAGGGGGACTTTTCTGATGTTAAATTAGTAGAGCCACAAGGACAGATTATTAAGACGGACACGATTCGTCAGTTGACCAGAGAGTTTAGTCAATCAAGTTTTGAGGGGCAGGCTCAGGTTTTTATCATTCGTGATGCAGATAAGATGCATATCAATGCTGCTAATAGTCTATTAAATTTTATTGAAGAGCCTCAAAGTCAGATTTATATTTTTCTTTTGACAGCTGATGATAGTCGTATGTTACCTACGATTAAAAGCCGAGCTCAACTCTTTTATTTTCCAAAGAATCGGGCATATCTGGAAGAATTGCTGCAGAAGGAAGGCTTGTTGCTGACACAAGCCAAAGTGTTGGCGGACTTTGCTAAAGATGATGTTCAGGCTTTAGACTTAGCTAAAGATAATAAGATTCTTGATCTGATTAATACAGTAGAGCGTTTCACACAGTCCCTGCTATCTAATCAGGACCTGCTTTATTTGGACGTTGCAAAACTGGCTGTCCAGTGTAGTGAAAAGTCGGAACAAGAGATGGTCTGGGCTTTTTTAACTTATCAAATGGGGAAGGATATACAAAATCCACAAGCAAGGCGATGGCTAGACTTAGTTTATGAGGCACGAAAAATGTGGCTAGCTAATGTCAGCTTTCAAAATGCAATAGAGTATATGGTATTATCATGACAGAAGTCATTGGAATAAAATTTGAAGAAACTGGAGCAGTAGAATACGTTGTTCCTGATAAAAATTACGCCAAAGATGACTTTGTAGTCGTTTTGGAGAAAAAAGATAAGCGCCTAGCCCAGGTTGTCATGGAAAACACAGATTTTCCTGAGGTTAGTTTGCCTGCGGATTTGAATCGGGTTGAAGGATTGGCAGGGGAGAAAGATTTTGCTAGATATGATGAAAATCTTTTGAAAGCTGAAAAGAGTATGGGAGTAGTGGCTGATTTAATTGCTCAAAATCAGCTAGATATGAAGGTGGTTGATATTGTCTTTCCACTAAATAACTCTTATGTGTTAATCAGTTTTGTAGCTGAAAAACGGGTAGATTTTCGTCAGTTGCTCAAAGATCTGGCTTCTTACTTTAAGACACGTATTGAGTTGCGTCAAATTTCAAGTCGTGAGGAATCAAAAATCTATGGTGGCTTAGGACCTTGTGGCCGAGCACTTTGTTGTTCTAGTTTTTTGGGTGAATTCCCACCAGTATCGATTAAGATGGCTAAAAATCAGAGTTTATCTTTGAATTCTGGTAAGATGAATGGGGTCTGTGGTCGACTTATGTGTTGTCTCAGTTATGAAGATGACTTTTACCGAGATAGCAAGGCGAGTTATCCTGACTTGGGTGATGAAATTGAAACCAAGGATGGCACGGGTCAGGTCGTTGCCATTGATGTGATTGCAGGGACCATTAAGGTTTTATTTGAAAAAGGGCGTGCGCCCCTAACTTATGGAGTGGAGGAAGTTCAGCTAAATGGAAAAGCGTGAATTGTATGATAAATTCGAGGAATTATCACAAAATTTGATGTCGATGTTGGCAGAAGTGGAAGCAATTAAGGCGAACTTCTCAGGGATTCTTGATGAAAATACGGCCCTCAAGTTGGAAAATGACAAGTTGCGTGAGCACTTGAGTCAAGTGGTTCAAGAGGAGACAGGAACTAAAATGTCTCATGGTAAGGTGAACCTCGAGGCTATTTACGATGATGGATTCCATATTTGTCCAGATTTCTACGGCCAACGTCGTGACAATAATGAAGCTTGCGGCTTCTGTGCAGAATTGTTGTACGGAGACTAAACATGCAGGTTCAAAAGAGTTTTAAGGGGCAATCTAGTTACGGTACCCTCTATCTGGTTCCTACTCCTATTGGAAATTTGCAGGATATGACTTTTCGTAGTGTGCAAATCCTGAAAGAGGTGGATCTTATTTGTGCGGAGGACACGCGCAATACGGGTCTCTTGCTCAAGCATTTTGAGATTGAAACCAAGCAGTATTCTTTCCATGAGCACAATGCCTATGAGAAAATTCCAGATTTACTGGAGCGCTTGAAATCAGGTCTTTCTTTGGCTCAGGTTTCTGATGCTGGTATGCCTTCCATTTCGGATCCTGGGCATGATTTGGTCAAAGCCGCCATTGCTGAGAATATTCCTGTGGTGGCCTTACCGGGAGCATCAGCTGGTATTACAGCCTTGATTGCTAGTGGTTTAGCACCCCAACCTCATATTTTTTATGGCTTCCTGCCTCGTAAAAAGGGACAGCAGATTGATTTCTTCAAGGAAAAAGTATCTTATCCTGAGACACAGATTTTTTACGAGTCACCATACCGTGTGGCGGATACCCTTGAAAATATGCATGAGGTCTATGGCAATCGTCAAGTAACGCTAGTTCGAGAATTAACCAAGCTTTATGAAGAGTACCAGCGAGGGTCAATTTCAGAAATTTTAGATTATATTGCTAGTAATCCTCTCAAGGGAGAATGTTTACTGATTGTGGCTGGAGCTTCTGAAAATAATAGGGAAGAAAATCTAACATCAGATGTTACGCCAGTAGAGGCTGTTGAAGCTTTAATTGCTTCTGGCATGAAACCTAATCAGGCTATAAAAACCGTTGCTAAAGAGCGAAAAATAAACAGACAAGAGCTTTATAACCTTTTCCATGGGGTTTAAGAGGCTCTTTTTTTGTGGCGACATAAGATGTCAGAAAAGAAAGAATTATCAAAAAATTCCGTAAATACGCTTGTTTATCTCATATTTTTGTGTTATATTATCTGACATAGAATAATTTGTGAATTGGAGTGGTTTCATGGATACAGGTAGCAGTGCCTTTATATTGATTTGTTCAGCCATGGTTTGTTTGATGACACCGGCCTTGGCCTTCTTCTATGGTGGGCTTGGACGTCGTAAGAATGTTATCAATACCATGATGATGTCTGTTCTTCCCTTAGCTATAGCTTCCCTCTTGTGGATTGTTGCTGGCTACTCGCTTTCTTTTGGCGGTCATGGGAATATCTTCGGTAATTTCAGTCACCTTTTTTTAAATGGCGTGTCTGAAACTGCCTCAAGTCGTGGTCTAACCATTCCTGATATGCTGTTTGCTGCTTTTCAGATGATGTTTTCGATTATCTGTGTGGCGATTTTGACGGGTTCAGTAGTAGGAAGGATGCGCTTTACACCTTTAGCCATCTTTGTTGTCTTTTGGTTACTTCTTGTCTACTATCCATTTGCACATATGGTTTGGGACGAAGGGCTCCTTGCTAAATGGGGGACAATTGACTTCGCAGGTGGTGATGTGGTTCATATTACCTCGGGGGTATCGGCCTTGGTTTTGGCAATCGTTGTTGGTAAACGTCGTGATTTTGGCATTTTAGAACACCGTCCTCATAATGTTCCTTTTGTCCTATTGGGAGCGGGTCTCTTATGGTTTGGCTGGTTTGGCTTTAATGCAGGATCAGCCTTGGCTGCTAATGGCTTGGCAGTGCACGCGCTAGTAACCACCCATGTTTCAGCTGCTGCAGCCATGTTTTCATGGTTGGCAATTGAAAAACATGTCACAGGACATCCATCCTTGGTTGGTGGTTCAACCGGTTTGGTGGCAGGACTGGTTGCAATCACACCTGGAGCAGGTTTTGTTTCAATTTGGAGCGCTATTCTAATTGGTCTTATGGTTAGTCCGATTTGTTTCTATGCTATTTCTGTCTTGAAGAAACGTTTTGCCTATGATGATGCTTTGGATGCTTTTGGTTGCCACGGCGTTGGAGGAATCTTTGGTGGTTTGGCTACCGCGATTTTTACGACACCGGATTTAGCCCTAGATAAGGCCAATATTGGCTTGATTTATGGAAAGGCCCATCTCTTTATTGTGACCATTTTAGCTATTATCTTTACAGCTATTTGGTCTGCTCTTGTGACCTATGGTATTATTAAAGTAATTGCTCATTATATGCCTTTGCGTGTTAGTGACCGTGATGAAGCTATTGGTCTTGATGACTGTGAACACAAAGAGACAGCCTATCCAACCTTTATGGGCTTAGATTCGTAGGAGAATACAGATGAAAAAAGTAGAAGCGATTATTCGTTCGGATAAATTGGAAGATTTGAAAAATGCCTTGACTGGTAGTGGCTTGGCTAAGGGGATGACTGTAAGTCAAGTTCTAGGTTATGGTAATCAACGTGGCTTTGCAGAGTTTGTTCGTGGACAGCGCATTGTTCCTACCTTATTAGCTAAGGTTAAGGTTGAAATTGTAGTTAAGGATATGGCGGTTGACGAAGTTGTTGATGCCATTCGGAGCGCCGTGGCGACAGGAGAAGTTGGTGATGGGAAGATTTTTATTGTTCCTATTGATGATGTTATCCGTATTCGTACAGGCGAACGTGGTGGAGACGCCATTTAATATAATGAAGGCTTAAACCGGTTGGTTTGGGTCTTTTTTAGTGAATTTTGATATACTTAGAGGAGTTAGTATGATTGAGGGGGTGACCGATTGGCAAAAGGAAAAAAGAAAGGTAAGTCTAAAGCTAGACCTAAGAAAACTAAAAAGAAACAGAAGTCTTTCTTGCTCTTTCCTAAATTTTTCCAAAAGTGGAGTCTGATTTTTATTGGCCTATTTGCCTTATTGGGACTCCTAGCTAGTTTGAATTTTCCAAAGTTGACTATGGAAAAAAACATGACATCTACAGATGAGAGGACGGTTGCTTTTATTGCCGAGATTGGCGAGACGTCCCGCTATTTGGCAGCTAGAAACGATCTTTATGCATCTGTCATGATTGCTCAGGCCATCTTGGAATCCGACTCTGGACAATCTACTTTGAGTCAGAAGCCGTCCTATAACTTCTTTGGGATTAAGGGGGACTACAATGGTCAAAGTGTGACCCTACCGACCTGGGAGGATGATGGTAAGGGCAATCCTTACTATATTGATGCGGCTTTTCGTTCTTATGGTTCTGTGGAAAATTCTTTACAGGACTATGTGGATTTCCTTGAGGGGAGCTACTATGTAGGGGTGCACCGTTCCAATACTAAGAATTATAAGGATGCGACAGCTGCCCTAACAGGGGTCTACGCAACAGATACAACCTATGGAGACAAACTAAACAGCATCATTGAACAATACCAGTTAACCATTTATGACACTTATTAGAGAGGTTCGAGCAGCGATGAGTAATTTGAATAAAACAGTTGATTTTATTACAGAAATAGAGAAATTAAAATCAGTAACAAGATTTAATAGAACCCTTGATGGAAGGTTTGAAAATAGTGCTGAGCATTCTTGGCAGGGTGCGATAGCTGCTATGGTTCTTCAAGATTATTATCCTGAAAGATTGAATATGGAAAAGGTAATGTCTATGTTACTGATTCATGATTTAGGTGAGATTTATGCTGGAGATACTTGGGTATTTGATGATGAAAAAAAGCTTCATTCTCATGATAGAGAGCTAGAATCTATAGAAAAAACAATGAGCATCCTTCCAGAAGAAAAATATTTGAATATGAAAAATTCTTGGTTGGAGTTTGAAAAAGGGCAGAGTGCTGAGGCAAGATATGCAAGAGTGATTGACGCATTGGTACCACTGATAAACCACTTGGAAGTGTCAGAATTAAATTATAATCCAGATCATATTAGTTCAGAGATGGTATTAGAGAAGAAAAAATTTATAAAAGATGAGTCTGAAGAGTTATGGAAGTTGACTGAAGAGTTGGTTCAGAAAAGTGTAGAAAAGGGCTTGTATTTATAATATCAATTGGTCCCTACGGATTGGTTTATAGAAGACAAGGGCGTGTCAATTCGGCACGTCTTTTTTGATTTTTCTGTGTTATAATAGAAGTAGTTATATTAGGATTTGAGATGCACACCTCGATGTTTTTTTTGCACTCCCTTGAAAGAGAAATGGTTAGATAGTATGATTAAATTGATTGCAATAGATATGGACGGAACACTCTTAGATAGCCAAAAAGAGATTCCTGCAGAGAATATTAAAGCTATTCAAGAAGCAGCTGCGGCAGGTATCAAAATTGTCCTTTGTACAGGACGCCCACGTTCAGGTATTCTTCCGCATTTTGAGAAATTAGGACTGAGTGAAGAAGAGTACATTATCATGAATAATGGCTGTTCAACTTATGAGACAAAAAATTGGAAGTTGCTTCAATATGAAAGTTTATCTCGCTCTGAGATGGAAGAACTCTTGCAGGCTTGCGAAGACTTTCCAGAGGTGGCTCTAACCTTGACTGGTGAGAAGACTTACTATGTTGTGGGCGATGAAGTGCCTGAGCTAGTAGCTTATGATGCTAGCACTGTTTTCACAGAAGCGAAGGCTAGAAGTTTGGAAGAAATCTTTGCGGAAGGGCAAGTGATTTTCCAAGCCATGTATATGGCTGATTCTGAACCTTTGGACGCCTTCCAAAACGCAGTGCAAGATAGACTTAGTCAAAGCTATAGCACAGTTCGTAGCCAAGACTATATCTTTGAAATCATGCCACAGGGGGCAACTAAGGCCAGTGGACTTAAGCATTTAGCGGAAAAACTTGGAATTGCTCCAGATCAAATCATGGCTCTGGGTGATGCTGCTAATGACCTTGAAATGCTTCAATTCGTCGGTCAAAGTGTTGCCATGGGTAATGCTAGTGACGATATTAAAGAGTTGTGTAAGTATGTGACCTTGACAAATGACGAGGCAGGCGTAGCCCACGCTATTCGTACTTGGGCTTTATAAGAAAAAGACCTTTAGCTTCTATCTGCTAAAGTTTTTTCGATTTCGAATAATGGCAATGAGGGTAGTTAGTGTGATAGTGACGTCAGTGATGGCAGCGGGGTAGGCCTTAATGGTCAAATCGTAAATGAGCCAAAGTAACATATTCTCAATGATGACCCAGCGAAGCCACTGAAGGTTTCGTGTGATGGCAATGGCTAAACTATAAGAGACTGAAGAGATGATTGGCAGATAGCCAATAAGTCCAAGCTGATTGAGATAGGATCCTACGATGATTTGAATAATGATGAGGATGGTCAAGATAGCCTTGGTCATCTTCTTTTTGACCATCAAGCTATTACGTATAATGGAAATACTAATGGTTAAAGCACCGGTATACCCCCCTAGAAGCAGGTTCGCAATAGCAGTAAAAATGTAGTCGGTAATTTGCCAGACCAGCATCTTATTTTTTGATTTTGCAAAAGAAGATATGGCGACACATAGGGCACCTATGGCTGAGAATACTTGTGCTAGAAGATAGATTGTCATGGTATAACTTTCAATTTTTGTCTCCATTATATCACAAGGATTCAAGATATTTTCATCTCTTTTTTAGGATTTACAGCGCTAATATGTTAGCGTTTACATTAGAAAATGATATAATAAAAGTGTAAAAGAGATTGTTCCTTTAAAAGTAGAGAGAACCTGATGTTTCCTTGTAACATAGGTCCTATCTTTACTTTTTACGAAAGACTAGAAATGAGGAAATGATTATGAAAAACAAATTTTCCCAAGCAATCGTGCTTTCCATGGTTACCCTTTCCTCAGTGGCTTTGCTGACGGCCTGTTCCAGCCATAAGGAATCGAGTTCAGCAGATAAGACGCCTAAGAGCAGCCAGGTGACCTCATCAAGTAAGGCTAAAACATCTAGTAAAGATAGCGGTAAGACTAGCAATTCTAGTGCTAAGGTCAAGGAGTCTTCGGGTTCAAAGACGGAATCTTCAAGTACGCAAAGTAGTCAAAAGGCTTCTGCCCCAAGTTCAAGTAGTAGTCAGTCTCAGTCATCATCTTCAAAGAGTTCATCAGTTCCCTCAAGCAGCCAGTCCCAAGCTCCTAAATCTTCAAACGAGAGCCAGTCTTCAGCCAGTCAATCCCAAGCGCCAAAGAGCTCAAGTGATAGCCAAGCTTCAAGTAGTCAATCTAGCAGTCAAGCTCAATCTAAAACGGATACGCAAGTAACCACCGTGGATATGGATGTGAGTGCTGTAGCGCGTGGTCAGTTTGATAGTATTGCTGGTACTTGGAAGTCCAGTGATGGCAGTCGTCTGGTCTTTAACAACACTAGCCTAGTAGGAGATATCACTGCCCAAGGTCAAGCGACAGTTCACAATTATGTGCACCCGAAAGATAATTATCAAGAGGGCTCAGGTAAGTATGATGCCACCCTCTCAAGAGATAGAGGGGACACTTCTGGTATTGTTGGCGATATTAGTTTTGTCTCTAAAAAGGCAGCTATTTCTGGTCCCAGCTACGAACAAGATACCATTCAAGTAACTAGTACTGGTGGAACAAAGGTCTACTTTAAAGAATCAGACATTGTGACATTACCTAAAGATGTGACGGTTACTGACAATCAACTTCCAATTGATGGTGGTATTGCAGAATCTGGCAGCTACACGCTTGCCAAACGTACAGCCGTCAAAAATACTCCTAGTGATACGGCTCCAGTTGAATTTTACTTAGAAGCAGGCGATAAGATTAACTTTGATATGAAGGTTACTCAAGACGGTCATAGTTGGATTTCTTACATCAGCTATAGTGGTGTTCGTCGTTATGTTCAAGTGGATTAATGAGACATCTAGAAAGGTCAGATTTTCTTCTGATCTTTCTATTATTTTGTGGAAAAAGTCTTGTCTATTCCCTAATAAATCGATACAATAGAAAGGTCGGTTTTACCGAAAATTTTTAAATAATGAGGACAAAAATGTGTCAGTAAATTGGCAAGATATTGCGTTTTCTTTCCTCGGTGGTTTGGGGCTTTTCCTCTTTAGTATCAAGTACATGGGAGATGGTCTTCAACAAGCAGCCGGAGATAAGTTGCGCTTTTACATCGATAAGTATACCAGCAACCCGTTTTTAGGAGTTTTGATTGGTATTGTCATGACGGCCTTGATTCAGTCGAGTTCAGGGGTTACCGTTATTGTCGTTGGTCTGGTTTCGGCAGGGCTTTTGAGTCTTCGTCAGGCTATTGGGATTGTCATGGGGGCAAACATCGGTACAACCGTAACTTCCTTCATGATTGGTTTCAAGCTTGGTGACTATGCCCTTCCAGTGATTTTCCTGGGGGCTGCGCTTCTCTTCTTTACAAGCAATAAGAAGCTCAATAACCTAGGTCGTATCTTGTTTGGTGTAGGGGGGATTTTCTTTGCCCTTAACCTCATGGGAGATGCGGTTGAGCCTTTGAAGTCAGTTACAGCCTTTAAGGACTACTTGGCGACACTTGGTAATCGCCCAATCATGGGAGTTATCATTGGTTCTGGTTTGACTATGTTGATTCAGTCATCAGCAGCGACCATCGGTATTCTTCAGAGTCTCTATTCAGGTGGTTTGCTTGACCTACAAGGTGCCCTTCCGATCCTCTTTGGGGATAATATCGGGACAACTATCACAGCGGTTCTTGCGGCCCTTGGTTCAAACATTGCAGCTAAACGTGTGGCAGGGGCTCACGTCCTGTTCAATGTTATTGGGACGGTCTTGTGTTTGATTCTCTTGGTACCATTCACAGCCTTGATTCAATGGTTTAAATCTGTGCTTGGTTTGACACCAGAGATGACTATCGCCTTTGCTCACGGTACTTTTAACATTGCAAATACTATCGTTCAATTCCCATTCATCGGAGTTCTAGCTTACCTTGTAACTAAGATTATTCCTGGTGAAGATGAGATTAACAAGTACGAAGCACTCTACTTGGACCGTTTGCTTATTACACAAGCACCAGCTATTGCCCTTGGTAATGCTAAGAAAGAATTGGTACACTTGGCGTCATACGCCATCCAGTCTTTGGAAGCTTCCTATGCTTTCTTTGCTAAGGGAGATGAGAAATACTTCGATAAGGTTGAGAAGTATGAAACAGCAGTTAATAGTATTGACGAAGAGTTGACAACTTACTTGATTGACATCTCTAACGAATCTCTAAGCGTTTCTGAAAATGAAGTGTTGGCAAGTGTGCTTGACTCTGTTCGTGACTTGGAGCGCATTGGTGACCTTGCAGTTGCAAGTGCAAACCTTTCACAACACATTCATAATAAGGGAATTGAATTTTCTGATACTGCCAAGGCTGAGCTTGCGGATGTTTACAACCGTACTCACCGCATCGCCCTTGATAGTATTCGTGTGGTTGTAGATGATGACAAGGTACTTGCAGGTCAAGTCATCCTTCGTCATGAAGAGTTGGAAAAACTTGAAAAACAATTGCGTAAAACACATACCAAACGTCTTAACAATGGTGAATGTACTGCACAAGCAGGTATCAACTATGTTGATTACCTCTCACATTACACACGTATCGCAGACCATGCGATTAATCTTGTTGAAAAGGTTACAGAAGGTGTGATTTAATAGAGAAAGTCGAGAAAATTTCTCGGCTTTTTTGATATAATGAAAGCGTATTAAGAATATAGAAAAATGATGAGAGGTGGTCCTATGACCTATTATATTTCAGCCAAACGTTTTTACTTTGAAAATAAAATCAAGGAAGGTGGCTACCTAGCGATTGTGGATGGTCGTTTCGGCGATTGGTCGGAAAATGTACCAGAAGGTGCAGAGGTGCTGGATTACAGTGATTATCAGATTGCTCCGGGTCTTGTAGATACTCATATTCATGGATTTGCGGGTTATGATGTCATGGATAATTCTGAGGAAAGTCTTCTAGGCATGAGTCAAGCCTTGCTTTCAGCAGGTGTGACCTCTTTCTTACCGACAGCCCTAACAGCGCCATTTGAAGAGTTAAAGGCTATTTGCCAAACAACAGCTAGTACGGTTGGTAAGGAAAATGGTGCCAAAATTCAAGGGCTCTTCTTTGAGGGACCTTATTTCACTGAAACCTATAAGGGGGCTCAAAATCCTAAATACATGGGCAATCCAAGTGTGGAACAATTGAAGGCATGGCAGGAGGCAGCTCAAGGAAAATTGATTAAATTGGCTCTTGCCCCTGAACGTGAGGGAGTATCTGAATTTATCCAGGAAGCAACCAAGCAAGGCGTAACTATTGCTCTAGGTCATTCCAATGCCACATATGAAGAAGCCATGGCAGCAGTGGAAGCCGGGGCATCCGTTTGGGTTCACGTCTACAACGGAATGCGTGGTTTTACACATCGTGAGCCTGGTATGGTTGGAGCAGCCTTCGATAGTCCAGAAACGATTGGTGAGTTGATCGCAGATGGGCATCACGCGGTCCCTGCAGCTTGTAAGGTTCTTATCAAGCAAAAGACACCTCAAGGAGTTGCCCTTATTACGGACTGTATGTCAGCGGGAGGACGTCCGGATGGCGACTATATACTGGGTGAACTTCCTGTCATCGTCGAAAATGGTACTGCCCGCCTCAAAGAAGGTGGTAACCTAGCTGGATCTATCCTACAACTTAAAGACGGTGTTAAACATGTGGTTGACTGGGGACTTGTGACGGTTGCTCAAGCTCTGCAGATGGCAACTAGTGTTCCAGCTAAATCGGTTGGGCTTGAAAAGATTTGCGGAAGCCTAAAAGCAGGTCTACCAGCTGATTTTATCGTCTTAGATGACTCCTTGGACTTACAAGCAACCTATATTGATGGACGAAAAGGTTGGAAAAAATAAGAGTATAAGTAGCACTTTCTGTTGAAGGTGCTATTTTTAGTTGATTTTTACAAAGGTGTTAGAGTAGTGTAAAATAGAAATACTTTGTATTTTACAGGAGGTAATATGTCAAAACGTATTTGGAGCATTGCTCTGGCCTATGTCGGTGTAATGATTGGTGCAGGAGTATCTTCAGGACAGGACCTCTTACAGTATTTTGTTAGTTTTGGAGCTTGGGGATTGATGGGTGTCATTGTCCTAGGAATTCTGCATGTTGGCTTTGGGCGACTCATGATTGCTCTGGGAAGTTATTACCGCTCAGATGATCATTCGGTAGTCCTGGCAGAAATCAGTCATCCTGTGATTTACCGTATTTTGGATATTGCTTTGATTATCACTTGTTTCCTGTTTGGTTTTGTGATGACGGCAGGTGCAGGGGCTAACCTAAATCAACAGTTCGGCTTTCCGATTTGGGTAGGTGCTTTCCTGTGTACAGCTCTGACTATCTTTGTGAGTTTTCTAGATTTCAAAAAAATCATCGGTGTTATTGGAGTTTTTACCCCTATGATTTTGGTTATGATTGCCATGATATTCGTGACCAATGTTTTAGGTCGTCATTGGGATTTTGCTGAGATGGATAAGGTGTCGCAAACCATTCAATCGCCCTTTCCGAGTATTTGGCTGTCTGTGGTTAACTATTTTGCCGTTTGTGTCATGTCAGCCATAGCCATGGCCTTTGTCATGGGTGGCTCTATTCTCAAAATCAATGAAGCTGAAAAGAGTGGGGCCTGGGGAGGATTCGTGGTTGGTGTGATTTTCTTCGTCACGACCTTGATTCTCTTTGCTAACAGTGATAAAATTGCTAGCTCAGATGTTCCTATGTTGGCTATTGCTAAGGAAGTGAACCCTATCTTTGCGACACTCTACGCCTTAGTCATCTTTGGTTTGATTTTTAATACCGTCTTTAGTCTCTACTATGCCCTTGGGAAACGCTTCTCAGCAGGTAGTGAGAAGCGCTTCAAGTTCTTTGTGGCTGCATTTGCCCTTGCTGGTTTCGCTATTTCCTTCATGGGCTTCCGTCAACTGGTAGCAGTTATGTATCCTATTATCGGTTATTTGGGAATGCTGATGCTGGTTGTGCTGGTTGTGGCTAGCTACCGCAAAAAAGCTAAAATTCGTAAGGAGAAGGAAATTCGAAATCATCTCTTGTCTATCGTTGAGAAAGCGTATGATCCAGATCAAGACTTAACCCATCAGGACAAGAAAAAGGCCGAGGAACTTCGAGATGCCTCAATTATTGATAATGATATTCTCCATGAAGACTCTCATGCACATGTTCGTCAGGAAATGGGAATCAGTAAGAAGGATTAGAATTTTATTTTACAAGTTTCCCTAATTCTGCTATAATACTGACAAGAAAGAAGGGCTTATGGCGTTTTTCTAGCGAGCTTGGGACAGTGAGAGCCAAGTAGAGCAAAGTAGGCAAGTGGCGCTTTCTCTCAGCAAAGAGCTGAAGACAAATAGATAAAATGAAGTAATAAATTAGGGTGGAACCGCGTTTCTGACGCCCCTAGGTCAAATGACTTAGGAGCAGAGACACGGTTCTTTTTGTATCCTGAGTCACAAGAAACTTTATGAATAAGGAGTAAATAATGTCTAAAAAATTGACTTTCCACTGCGTCAGTGGCAGATACTTCCTTATAGTCGGACTGCCCCACGCTCAGCACTAGGGTGCCTGAGCTAGACGCAGTACTAACTCGTCTTGCCTCGTATAATCGACGAGGCAGACTCGTGTCGCAAGAAATCATTTAAATCAAGGAGTATTTAATGTCTAAGAAATTAACATTTCAAGAAATTATTTTGACTTTGCAACAATACTGGAATGACCAGGGTTGTATGCTCATGCAGGCTTATGATAATGAAAAAGGTGCGGGAACAATGAGCCCTTACACTTTCCTTCGTGCCATTGGTCCTGAGCCATGGAATGCGGCTTATGTAGAGCCATCACGTCGTCCAGCTGATGGACGTTACGGGGAAAACCCAAACCGTCTTTACCAACACCACCAATTCCAAGTGGTTATGAAACCATCACCATCAAACATCCAAGAACTCTACCTTGAGTCATTGGAAAAATTGGGCATCAATCCTTTGGAACACGATATTCGTTTCGTTGAAGATAACTGGGAAAACCCATCAACTGGTTCAGCTGGTCTTGGTTGGGAAGTTTGGCTTGACGGTATGGAAATCACTCAGTTCACCTACTTCCAACAAGTTGGTGGTTTGGCAACTGGTCCGGTAACTTCTGAGGTCACTTACGGATTGGAACGTTTGGCTTCTTACATCCAAGAGGTAGATTCTGTTTACGATATTGAGTGGGCTCCAGGCGTTAAATACGGAGAAATCTTCCTTCAACCAGAATATGAACACTCAAAATACAGCTTTGAAGTTTCTGACCAAGATATGCTTCTTGAAAACTTCGAAAAATTTGAAAAAGAAGCAGGACGTGCTTTGGAATTGGGCCTTGTTCACCCAGCCTATGACTACGTTTTGAAATGTTCACACACCTTCAACTTGCTTGACGCTCGTGGTGCTGTTTCTGTTACAGAACGTGCCGGCTACATTGCCCGCATCCGTAACTTGGCCCGTGTAGTAGCCAAAACCTTCGTCGCAGAACGCAAGAAACTCGGTTACCCACTTCTTGACGAAGCCACACGCGCAAAACTCCTAGCAGAAGAGGAAGAATAAAAAAGAGTTACAAGAATGGAAAATGGGCAAACACAGTGAGCCCACATGGCTACCCAGAGGCAAGTCGAAGACTTGCTAAAGGGATAGGCACCGCCGTACTGGTATATGGGGATTTTTGAAACGTTAGGTTCAAAAATCAGTTGGCTAAATCCACTTTGATGAGACTGTTGGAAATCGATGCCAAGGAGACAGAAGATTTCCCTACAGCCTCACAAAGTTAGTTAGCGACGTCCCCAGTACCTAAGGTGCCTATCAAAAAAAAGAATTTTGTAAAGGAAAAAACATGACAAAAAACTTATTAGTAGAACTTGGACTTGAAGAGTTGCCAGCCTACGTTGTCACACCAAGTGAAAAACAACTCGGTGAGAAAATGGCAGCCTTCTTGGATGACAACCGTCTTTCATACGAAAGCATTCAAACCTTCTCAACACCACGCCGTTTGGCTGTCCGTGTGATTGGTTTAGCAGATCAACAATCTGATTTGACTGAAGATTTTAAAGGACCTTCTAAGAAAATCGCCTTGGATGCAGATGGAAACTTCTCAAAAGCAGCGCAAGGATTCGTCCGTGGAAAAGGCTTGACGGTTGACGATATCGAATTTCGTGAAGTCAAGGGTGAAGAGTACGTTTATGTCACGAAGCACGAAGCTGGAAAACCAGCTAAAGAAGTTTTGACTGGCGTTCCAGAAGTGCTTGCTTCGTTGACCTTCCCTGTCAGCATGCACTGGGCCAACAACACCTTTGAATACATTCGCCCAGTTCACACCTTGACAGTTCTTTTGGGCGACGAAGCGCTCGACCTTGATTTCTTGGATATCAAGTCAGGTCGTGTGAGTCGTGGACACCGTTTCCTTGGACACGAAGTGGAAATCACCAATGCAGATTCCTATGAAGAAGACCTTCGTACCGTTTACGTGATTGCGGATAGCAAAGAACGTGAAAACATGATTCGTGAGCAAATCAAAGCCATCGAAGCAGGACAAGGTGTTCAAGTTCAAATCGAAGAAGGACTTTTGAATGAAGTCTTGAACTTGGTCGAATACCCAACTGCCTTCATGGGAAGCTTTGATACTAAATATTTGGACGTTCCAGAAGAAGTCTTGGTGACATCAATGGAAACGCACCAACGGTACTTTGTTGTACGTGACCTTGATGGTAAACTTAAACCAAACTTCATCTCAGTCCGTAATGGTAACGCTGAGCACTTGGAAAATGTTATCCGAGGAAATGAAAAAGTCTTGGTGGCACGTCTTGAAGATGGTGAATTCTTCTGGCGTGAAGACCAAAAACTTAAGATTGAAGACCTCGTTGCTAAATTGGCCAACGTGACCTTCCATGAAAAAATTGGTTCTCTTTCAGAACACATGGCGCGTGCTGGTGTTATTGCAGCGTCATTGGCTGAGCAAGCTGGTTTGACTGCTGAAGAAACGGCAGCCGTCGCTCGTGCAGCTGAAATCTACAAATTTGACCTCTTGACGGGTATGGTCGGAGAGTTCGATGAATTGCAAGGAATCATGGGTGAAAAATACGCTCTCCTTGCTGGTGAAGATGCTGCGGTTGCGACAGCTATCCGTGAGCACTACCTTCCTGATTCAGCAGACGGAGCTCTTCCAGAGACTAAGGTTGGTGCTATCCTTGCGCTTGCAGATAAATTGGATACCCTCCTTTCATTCTTCTCAGTAGGCTTGATTCCATCAGGTTCCAATGACCCATATGCGCTTCGTCGTGCAACACAAGGGATTGTTCGTATCTTGGATGCTTTTGGTTGGCATATCCCTATGGATGAGTTGATTGACAGCCTTTACGGACTTTCATTTGATAGTCTTTCATATGATAATCAAGCAGAAGTCATCAACTTCATCAAAGCGCGTGTGGACAAGATGATGGGACGCACTTCAAAAGATATCAAAGAAGCCGTTCTTGCTGGTTCAAACTTTGTCGTGGCTGATATGCTTGAAGCAGCTGACGCCCTCTCAGAAGCTGCTAAGGCGGATGGCTATAAGTCTGCTGTTGAATCACTCTCACGTGCCTTCAACTTGGCAGAAAAAGCAGATGCTTCAGTAGTAGTCGATGCTAGTCTCTTTGAAAATGATCAAGAAAAAGCCCTTGCTAAAGCGATTGAAGAGCTTGAATTGACTGGTTCAGCTAGTGATAAATTGGCTCAACTCTTTGCTCTTAGCCCAGTCATTGATGCTTTCTTTGACAATACTATGGTTATGGCAGAAGATGAGGCTGTTAAAAACAACCGTTTGGCCCTTCTTGCAGGTCTTGTAGCTAAAGCTAACGCTGTTGCAGCTTTCAATCAATTGAATACAAAATAATGACCTGATGACAGGTAGAAAGTAGGTCTTATTATGACACCTGAAAAAATCGCTCGTATCAATGAGCTTGCTAAAAAGAAAAAAACAGAAGGTTTGACTCCAGAAGAAGAAGTGGAGCAAGCAAAACTTCGTGAAGAATACATTGAGGGCTATCGTCGCTCAGTTCGTCACCATATCGAAGGAATTAAAGTGGTTGACGAAGAAGGTAACGATGTGACACCTGAAAAACTACGTCAAGTACAACGTGAAAAAGGCTTGCATGGCCGTAGCCTCGATGATCCGGAATCATAATAACCATTAACAAGGGTTTGGAGCTTTCCAAGCCCTTGTTTTGAAGTGTAAAATTCTGAATATTCTGTATAAATTTTTGACCGATTATGCAAAAAATGGTAAAATATAAGTTATGTTAAAAAATGGCATGATTCAATGAGTCGTGCTCAATAGAATTGGAGTGAAAAAAATGTCGCAAAAGCAACATCATAAAGACGACGACAACCAGACTGAAAATGGGATGGTACGTGGTCTTCAAAACCGTCACGTCCAGCTGATTGCCATCGCTGGTACGATCGGTACAGGTCTCTTCCTTGGGGCGGGGCGTTCCCTTTCCCTAACAGGACCTTCAATCATCTTAGTATATATACTAACTGGTATCTTCATGTATCTTATGATGCGAGCGATCGGTGAGATGCTCTATATGGATCCTGACCAGCACACCTTTATCAACTTTATTACCAAATACCTTGGTAAGGGCTGGGGATTCTTCTCGGGTTGGTCTTACTGGGTATCACTGATTTTCCTTGGAATGGCAGAAATTACGGCCGTCTCGACCTATGTGCAATATTGGTTCCCAAGTTGGCCTGCTTGGCAGATTCAGATTATCTTCCTGATTATCCTGAGTTCGGTTAACCTGATTGCGGTTAAGATTTTCGGGGAAGTTGAGTTTTGGTTTGGGATGATCAAGATTATCACCATTCTTGCTCTTATCGCAACAGGCATCTTTATGGTAGCAACCAACTTTGAAACCCCTGCTGGACATGCTAGCCTTGCCAATATTACACACGGCTTCCAGATGTTCCCTAAAGGTTGGGTAAGCTTTGTTATGACCTTCCAAATGGTCTTCTTTGCTTACCAAGCCATCGAATTTGTAGGGATTACAACTTCTGAGACAGCAAATCCACGTAAGGTTTTACCAAAGGCAATCAAGGAGATTCCGATTCGTATTGTCATCTTCTATGTGGGTGCCCTCATTGCCATCATGGCTATCTTCCCATGGCAAAAACTTCCAGTTAATGAATCACCGTTCGTAACGGTCTTCCAAATGGCTGGTATCAAGTGGGCAGCAGCCTTCATTAACTTTGTTGTCTTGACAGCAGCGGCTTCATCATTGAACTCAACACTTTACTCTACAGGTCGTCACCTCTTCCAAATTGCTAAGGAAACACCAAATAGTAAAGTCATGAAAGCTTTGAAGCTAGATACTTTGTCACGTAATGGTATTCCTTCATGTGCTATCATTGTTTCAGCTATTGTAGTATGTGTTTCAGCCTTCATCAATGTCTTGCCTGGTGTATCTGATGCCTTCGCTTTGATTACTGCATCATCATCAGGGGTCTATATTGCCATCTATATCTTGACCATGCTTGCTCATCTCAAGTACCGTAAATCTCAAGAGTTTATGGCAGATGGATTCCTTATGCCAGCTTATAAGATTCTTAATCCATTGACAATCCTTTTCTTCATCTTCGTCTTTGTTTGTCTCTTCTTGCAAAAGTCAACAGTTGTCGGAGCTATTGGGGCAGCCATCTGGATTGTCGTATTTAGTATCTATAGTAACTGGAAACACAGTAAATAAATCAATTTAGCTCACCTTTATGGTGAGTTTTTTGTTGCAAAAAAAGGAGACAAGGTGTCCCGGTAACTATTTATGCAATACTTTCTTGGTTTCCATGGTGAAAGAAGCCACCTAAGAGGCCCTTGCTACGATGGAAAATAGCAGGCTTATGATCGTTGTGTGAACGACCATTAACATCAAGTTTAGCCCATTCAAGAGCCTGGTAGGCATTTCGATCTGAAACTGTAGATGTCCCAATATAGCTATAGATACCTGCCTGAGCAAGAATAAACCCTTGCAGTTGGCGAATATGCTCATCATTGAGGGCTTCGGAAAAATGAATCTTAACTGTCTTATAAGTTAAAGCTTGGACAGACTCGACGATTGGTGACTCTGCTAAGAGGTGCAAAAGTTCTTGATGCTTAGTAAAGTACTTATCATAGTCCATTGGAAGAATGATAGTATGGGCAATCCAATCTTCCAAGTTGGCTTTAGCTTTTTTACTGAGACCTTTTGCTGTGATACTGAGATCATCTATATTGAAAGGAAGCTGGTTGATGTGAGCAGTGTTTGAACCATATGCCTTTCTGAAAAGCGGTGTACTTGATAGAATATGTCCAGTGGGAGAAATAATAGCCAAGGCAGTTTCCTTGGTTTGGTAACCAAGCTCGTGACATTCCATACTAGCGTATGTGTCTTTAAATTCAATAATTGCTCTTGTTTTCATCGTGTAACTCTCTTTCTGTTAGTTTATAAACTAACAATAGTTTATCATGACTTATAATCTTGGTCAAGATTTTACCTTCAAAAACAAAAAAATATTTTTGTAAGGGCTTGCAAAAATATTTGAACTCTGATAAGATAGAACCATAGCAAAAGGATTGTTACTGGTCAGCAGGCAAAACCTAGATAAATACGAAAAACTAATGGGAGTAGTGTATGCTCATCCCAATTGGTTCTTGGTATTTATTTAGGTTTTTTTCGTTGAAAAAGCCTCAAAGAAAACTAGGATCCTAGACAAGAAAGGAGCCCTTATGGCTAAATATACTGAATTAGCTGAAGACATTCTCAAACACGTTGGTGGCAAGGAAAATGTCAATAGCTTGAAACACTGTGTGACACGTTTGCGCTTTGATTTGAAAGATGAGTCTAAAGCAGATGATGACTACCTTAAGAACCGTGACGGTGTTGTTACTGTTGTTAAGGCAGGTGGTCAATATCAGGTGGTTATAGGTAACCATGTCCCTGATGTTTATGCGGAGGTTCTCCAGGTTGGCAGTCTTCCAGCGGGTGGTAGTCTTGATATTGATGAAGGTGATGCGCCTAAAGGGAATCTCTTTGACCGCTTTGTATCTTTGGTTTCAAGTATTTTCCAACCTTTCCTTGGGCCTTTGGCTGCAGCCGGGATTATCAAAGGAATAGTCGCTGTCATGGCAGCATGTGGCCTGTCAGCTGCAACAAGCCCTATGTATGTAATCTTGAATGCAGCAGGAGATGGTTTCTTCCAGTTCTTGCCAATCTTGATTGCCTTGACATCTGCTCGTCGTTTCAAGGTTAATGAGTTTACAGCTATTGCGATTGCAGGAGCACTTGTTTATCCTGATATTGCTACGATGGTGACTGCTCTTCAGAAAACTGGTCAGGGTCATGTTCTAGGAGTTATTCCCTTTGCGCTTCCTGCAGGGGGCTACCTCTCAACTGTAATGCCTTCTATCTTGGCCGTTTGGGTGGCTTCATACATTCAAAAATTCTTTACCAAGATTACTCCTGATGTCATTAAAGTCTTTGTAGTACCTTTCTTTACATTGCTCATTACGGTACCATTAACATTCTTGGTGGTAGGACCAGTTGCTAATACTTTCTCTGATGGATTGACAAATCTTTTCCAAGCGATCATGAACTTTAGTCCGATTGTCTTTGGTCTTATACTCGGTATCTCGTGGCAAGTCTTGGTTATGTTCGGAATGCACTGGGCGCTTGTTCCCCTTGCTATCCTAGATGTGGCAACAAACGGAAGTTCTATTATTCTTTCGGCGGCTATTCTTCCATGTTTCACGCAAACAGGTGTGTTGGGAGCTATCATGCTTAAAACGAAAGAAGAAAAAGTCCGTACCATCTCTATGCCAGCCTTCATTTCATCTATTTTTGGGGTTACAGAACCTGCTATCTATGGGGTAACCCTTCCAATGAAAACGCCATTCTACATTTCATGTGGTGTTTCAGGACTTATGGGGGCTGCCATGATGGCCCTAGATATTAAGACGTATTCAATAGGTGGTCTGGGTGTATTTGTCTTCCCAAGCCTTATTGGGCCTGACGGTAACCTTTCTAAAGTTATCTTTGCCATTATTATTGCCATTGTGGGTGGTGTTCTTGCCTTCCTCATCCAACTCTTTGTACGAGTGCCAAATCTATACGGTGGTGGAGCAGCTAAGGTTGAGGAAAAAGCTGAAGAAGTCGCACCTGTTCCTAAAGAAATTCAACAAGAAATTATTGCGAGCCCACTTATCGGGAATATTGTCCCACTTGACCAAGTTCCTGACCAAGTCTTTGCCTCAGGAGCTATGGGTAAGGGTATCGCTATTGACCCTACCGATGGGGTAGTGGTCGCACCAGCTAAGGCAACGGTTAATTTAGTCTTCCCTACTGGTCATGCGATTGGTTTGACAACTGAAAATGGTGCAGAGCTTCTCATCCATATTGGTATGGACACTGTTTCTCTTGCTGGTAAAGGCTTCAAGACCTATGTGGAAGCAGGTCAAGTTGTAGAAGCAGGACAAAAACTTATAGAATTTGACCTAGCAACTATCCGAGAGGCTAAATTACCAGTTATCACGCCAGTCATTGTGACCAATACAGCTGACTTTAATGATGTCTTAACGACTAAAGAAGCTCGTGTTAACACCGGTGACTATCTCCTCACAGCTGTTAAATAAAAAAGAAATCCGAGAATCAACTTCTCGGATTTTTGTTTATTTGAATTTGTAGTCTTTAACGACTTCAACGGAATTAACCGTTACATTCTCTTTTGGTTTGCTGTTGTCATCGACTTCAAGGTTAGCAATGGTATCAACAACATCCATACCTTTGATGACTTGTCCAAAGACAGTATATTTGGTATCACCAGCTGGGTAACCACCTTTTTTGTAGGCGTCAATGATAGGTTTTGGATAGCCAGCATTTCCTAATTGCTTGCTTTGATCGTCCTTGTTTTGAACAATGTAGAATTGGCTGCCGTTTGAATTTTTAGCACCAGTATTGGCCATGGCAAGTGCGCCACGGATGTTGTAGAGGAATGGTGTAGGCTCAACAGCGAAACCTTTCTTCCAGATAGATTCTCCGCCAGTACCGTCACCCTTAGGGTCACCACTTTGAATCATGAAGTCCTTGATGACACGGTGGAAGGTAAGTCCATCATAGTATTTGTCCTTGGCATGTTTCAAGAAGTTTTCAGAAGCCTTAGGAGCAAGTGTAGGGAAGAGTTTGACTGTGATATCACCCTTTGAAGTATGGAGGATAACTTCAGCTTCGTCCTTACCGACCTTATCTGACAACTGTGGGAAGGCATCTTTTCCAGATTTTTGGGCTTTTTCTAATTGTTTAGTGAATATCTTATTATCAACATAAGCATCTCCACGAACGGCGCGTGCGATGTTCTCACGAAAGGCAAAACCTAGGCCTGCGATAACAAGTACAATAATTAATGGAATGTACTTTTTAATGTTTTTCATATATAACTCCTTTGGTGCATTATACCTACTATTGTAGCAGAAAAAAACCTTTTGGGAAACGGTTAACAGGGGTCTTTAAATATGGTAGAATGGGATTATCAACAAGAAAATGAACAATGGGACTAGATAGAGGGAAAAGGTTGCCTTAGGCTATGCCTGGCTTTTGAAGGGACGCATGCTACTTGCTCTTATCAGAGATAGGTGTCTAAATCCTAACTATAGAAAACTTCGCTAAGCTGAAGTGACCTCTTGTTTGGATTTCTTGAAAAAAGGAGATTTTTATGTCAACTAAAGCAGAATGGGCTGAACTCTTTGAGTCGGTACACGGGCGTAAGCCTAGCCCCCAAGAATTTTTGGATGCTAAAGCAGCTGACTTTGATACAAGTGCTTTGGCTGCTCAAGCAGCATCTGTAGAAGCACCAGCTAATGAACCTGTCGCTGAAGAAGTAGCTCCAGAACCAGTTGCTACTGAAGAAGTCACAGAACAAGATGATATCGCAGATGTGGCTGAAACAGCTGAAGATGCTGTCGCAGAACAAGCAAGTAGTGAATCACCATTTGGTGCAGAATCTTTCTCAGAAGCACCTGTGCAACAACCAACACCACAATTTGATTCAAGCATGTTTGAAAAGGCACCTATCTCTTCAGCTCAAGGATTTGGAACAGTTCCTAATCCAGCAGAAGCTGGCTCAGCAGATAACCCTCTTTTCAATCTTATCTTGCCAATCGTTGCGATTGCACTTTCAGTAATCTTTGCAATTTTGGCGTGGTTTGTAAGTCCTGCTTGGGTCTTCATCATCTTGACAGTCCTCGCAGTTGCAGTAGCAGTTGTTTCGCTTGTTTTTAGCCTTAAATCAAGCAAGAAATTGCTTTCAATCATTGCAACAGGCGTTGCTGGTCTCATGCTCTTTGTGTCTATTGGTGGTTTGATTTTCCAAATCTCTCAAAATGCTAGCAACAACAACACAAGCTCAAGCAAGACATCAAAAGTTGCTGATAAAGACGACGATGACGCTGACAAGAAAGATGACGACAGCGATTCAAGATCAGACTCAAAAGGTGATAGTACTGATGTCAACGACTACATTGACAAAAATGCTAAATTTGATTGGAATGAATCTAAGTTCAAGAAGTTGAAAGCAGGTAAAGACACTGTTAAATCAATCGTTAAAACATACGGCAAGGCGTCAGATGCTGAGGTGTCAGGTGATGAGTTGAAGTTGACATACTCTGGTAAAGACTATGGCGAGAGTGTCTACCTAAACTTTAAGAAACAATATGACGGTACATTTATCTTGTCATATGCTTCAGGTAGATTCCCTCAAGATAAGGTAGAAGTTGATAAATCTTATAAATCTGATTGGACAAAAGAACAGTTTGATGCTCTCAATAAGGGTGATTACACTGATCCATCAAATGGTACGAAACTTGAAGATGTCGTTAAGGATCACCCTAAAGCTTCAAGTGCAGAATACACGATTTCAACATCTCGTCAAGGTGAATTCACAAAAGAAATGACTATTTCTTATAGTGATTATAAGGCTGAAGATGGCAAACTCAAGAGTGTTTACTTGTCATTTGATACCAAAGAAGGTGAAGATACATTCTACCTTACTTATAAATCAGGTCCAGATGAGGATTAATTAAGGGACAGGAGGGGAAACCTTCCTGTTTTTTCTTGATAGAAGGAGAAAGCTATTGAAATTCTTAAATTATACATTCGAGCAAAGCCAGTCTCTTGTCACTAAGGAAACTGTAGACAAGCTCAATCAAAAAGGGAGCTGGAAACGATTTATTGGCTTGTTTATCACTTCAATTGTTATTTATTTCTTCTCTATTGCCATGTCTTTTGTAGTATTGTAAAATTTTACTGCCTTTAGGTTCTAATGTACTACCATTTCGTACTTTTAAGAGGTACTATTCTCCTCGTTGCGTAATGACTTGGAGCGTTGCATCCTAGTTTCTAAGGACGTTGCGCATATTTTACTATTCGTTGCGTGCTTTTAGTCATGGGTCTTGATAAATTTAAAGTAACAAATCTGAGGAGGTATTCTTAATGTTACAATTTATTAAGAAAAACAAAACTAATTTTATATAAGTGCTTACTTTTGGATTAATGGGGTTGATACTGAAACCTTTAGTTAATTTATTGGTCAGTTTATCAAACAGATATCCGTGGGTTACGAGAATGTTATTGTTTCTATTACTCGTTGCTACTTACTTTATTTATAAACATCCTCTCTATATAATAGTAATAGCAATTTTGTTAGCAGAGCCTTTTATCAAAGAATAGAAATAAGCTAGGGGTATTAAAATGGACATTGCTACGTTGATTAAAGAATATAGAATTAAAACAGGTATGACTCAGCAAGAACTTGCAGATAAAGTATTTGTTACTCGTCAGACGATTTCTAAATGGGAATTAGGAAAAAGTGAACCTGATAATGTTTCACTGGAACTATTATTTAAAGAGATGAATATTGAAAAAGAATCTCAAAAAGACATTAAAGCTAATTTAATTAGCAGAAAAAAATTTTACTTACAATAATTGCCGTTTTATTCTCTCCATCGATACTTATTATTAGACTATTGGTACTTAAAATAGGCAAGATAGAAAATAAAAAATTAGTCATTTTGATAAACACCTTTCTCTTTATAATCATTGGAATTTATATGAAGAGTTTAAAGGATAATATATACTTTGGTTTCTTGGGAATCATTGCAATTTATTATAGCCTATATAGTTTTTATAAGCTTAGTTTGGAGATTAAAAAGGACTAGATCCCTAGCTATACATTTAAATATAAAAAACTAGTCTTACTAATATTGAACTGCCCCAAAAAGTGTGATCGAAAAAATCTTACTTTTGGGTGCAGTTCTTTTCTTCGTTCATTCATTTTCATAAGATATCTTGTCACTTAAGCATCTAAGGCAATCTCAAAAAAATCTCTATTATATCCGACCTTATTTTCATAAGACCAGATTAAAGTATGATAAAATAAAGAAAAAGAGATAAAGGAGTCGGCTATGGCAACTAGAGAAGAATGGGTGCGTCACTTTGAGGACGTCAATGGACGTAAACCAAGTCCTGAGGAGTTTATGGAAGCTAAGAAAGAGAGCTTTGTCATTGCTTCGGAGGAACCAAGTGTCCAAGTGTCTGAGCAGGTTGAGGCTCAGCAGGTGGATAGCTCTGAAACTACTGAAGAGGTGACAGCTGACTCAGTAGCAGATACGCAACCAGACGAGGCTCAGGTGGCATTAGAGGAGGAAGCACCTAAGCCAATGCCTGAGTTGAATATGGAGAAAGAGCAAGAAAAAGAAACTCCAAAGACAAATCAGATACCTTTGGAAAATCCTTATTACAAACCTAAAGTAACCAAGAACAATGCTTTTGTTAATATTGCTTTGCCGATTATTATCCTAGTTTTGGGGATTCTATTCGTCATTTTGTCTTGGACGCTTCCTTTCGGTTTTGTCTTTACTTTCCTTGCTTTCTTCCTTATCATTCTAGCTATTGTGACTTTGGTTTTGAGTCTGAAGTCGACACGCAAGGCACTTTCTATTATTGCCCTAGTCATGTCAATCATCTTCTTCATGACTTCGCTTGCTGGAGCAGGCTATCAAGCAGTGAAATTTGTCATGAACCATGCTGAGCAGTTCCAAAGTGACGGTCACGATAGAGCTTATCTGTACATCGATGAGAATTATAAGTTTGACTGGACTGAGGATCAGTTTAAGGAGTTGAAGGTTGGTACTTTGACATTGGACGAGGTCTTGGATGCTCACGGTAAGGCGACTGATGCCGAGTATAGTGATGCTTACGAGGAAGATAAACCAGATTTGTTAGATCTTACCTATAGAAAAGAAAACACAGATGGAAACAACTATGTTCGTTTGACTTTCGAGCAAAAAGACGGTGTCTATGTTTTGAAATCTGCCTCAGCAACCTTCGACTATGATAAGGTCAAAGAAGTCGATGACTATCATAGCAACTGGACAAAAGATGACTATGAAAAGTTGTCTGTAGGTACACAAGCTGATTTGCTCAAGGGGACACGACTTTCTGAGGTTGTTGAAAAACACCCAGAGGCTAGTTTCACTTATCATGAAATGACACAAACTGAACAAGGCGATCTCACTCAGTCAGTCAGTCTTAGCTACCGTGATTATAATCCAGAAAGTGGTAAGGTAGGTACTGTTCGTTTGACCTTCGACTATGACAAACGTGAAAACGAGTACTTCTTGACAGACAAATCAGACGAATAAGACTACTTTTTAATTAATTCAAGCTCAGGGGTGCCTGAGCTTTTTAGTATCAACAAAAGAGGATAAAATCTGGTATAATAGGAGTGATTGATTTTTCAAGAAAGAAGTGTCACACATGAACATACAACAACTACGTTATGTCGTAGCCATTGCCAACAGCGGAACCTTCCGTGAGGCAGCCAGCAAGCTCTTTGTGAGTCAGCCTAGCCTTTCGGTGGCTATCAAGGATTTGGAGCAGGAGCTGAATTTCCAAATTTTCACCCGTACAACGACGGGGGCTGTCTTGACCAGTCAGGGCATGACTTTTTACGAGCGTGCACTTGAGGTGGTACGCAGTTTTGATAGTTTTGAAAATCGCTATCTCAATGCTTCTGAGAAGGGCAATCAGTTTTCGATTGCCAGTCAGCACTATGATTTTTTGCCACCTTTGATTACGACTTTTTCAGAGCGTTACCCTGATTACAAGGATTTCCGTATCTTTGAGTCTACGACTATTCAGATTTTGGATGAGGTAGCCAAGGGGCACAGTGAGATTGGAATTATCTATTTGAACCGTCAAAATAGCAAGGGGATCCATCAAAATATGGATAAGCTTGGGCTTGAGGCCATTGATTTGATTCCGTTTAAAACGCATATTTATCTTCGTAAGGGGCATCCTCTGGCTAAAAAAGAAAGTCTAGTTATGGAGGACTTGGCAGCCTTACCTACAGTGCGTTTCACTCAGGAGAAGGACGAGTATCTTTACTATTCTGAAAACTTTGTGGATACGTCAGATTCGTCTCTGATGTTTAACGTGACAGACCGTGCAACTTTGAACGGTATCTTGGAGCGTACAGATGCCTATGCGACGGGATCTGGTTTCTTGGATGCACAAAGTGTGAACGGGATTACGGTTATTCCGCTTGAGGATAATTTGGATAACAAGATGGTTTATGTTCGTCGTAAGGGGATTAACTTATCATCTTGTGCTCTCAAGTTTGTCAATGTTA
Source organism: Streptococcus sp. HMSC072D03 (assembly GCF_001812855.1). Classification (NCBI taxonomy): domain Bacteria; kingdom Bacillati; phylum Bacillota; class Bacilli; order Lactobacillales; family Streptococcaceae; genus Streptococcus; species Streptococcus sp. HMSC072D03. Next base: position 15,110 of record NZ_KV810674.1, on the reverse strand, counting down.
TGTTTGACTACTTTGATACATACAAACCATAGGAGGACTTATGCGTAAGGTTGCGATTCCTTTGACTATCTTGGCTTTGATTGGTTTGGATCAGTGGGTTAAACATTGGGTTGTGGCAAATATTGCCCTTAACCAAGTTATCAAGGCGATCCCTGGACTTTTCAGCTTGACCTATCTACAGAACCGTGGTGCTGCCTTTTCGATTTTACAGGATCAGAAATATTTCTTTGTGATTTTGACGGTTCTAGTGATTGGTGCGACTCTGGTTTATCTGGTTAAAAATTACCAGAAGAGTCTTTGGTTGGTGCTATCTTTGGTTTTGATTATCTCAGGTGGTATTGGTAACTTTATTGACCGTGTGCACTTGGGTTACGTGGTTGATATGGTTCAGCTTGATTTTATTGATTTTGCAATATTTAACGTGGCAGACTCCTATCTAACGGTGGGCGTACTGCTCTTGATTTTAATCTTATGGAAAGAGGAAAATGGAAGTCATCATTAAAGAGGCGGGAAACCGTCTGGACAAGGCTTTGGCAGATTTGACAGAATTGTCACGTAGTCAGGCCAATGAAGCGATTAAGGCTGGAACGGTCTTGGTTAATGGTAAGTCGGCAAAGGCCAAGTATGCGGTTAAAGAGGGTGATGTCATCACCTATGAATTGCCAGAAGAAGAGGTCTTGGAATACAAGGCTGAAGATATTCCTTTGGATATTATCTACGAAGATGCGGATGTGGCAGTGGTCAACAAGCCTCAAGGCATGGTTGTCCATCCATCAGCTGGTCACACGTCTGGTACCTTGGTCAATGCCCTAATGTATCATGTCAAGGACCTCTCGTCTATCAATGGTGTGGTGCGTCCAGGGATTGTCCACCGTATCGACAAGGACACGTCTGGTCTCCTTATGATTGCTAAGAATGATAAGGCTCACAATGCTTTGGCGGCGGAGCTTAAGGATAAGAAGTCCCTTCGCAAGTATGTGGCTATTGTGCATGGCAATCTACCTAACGATCGAGGCGTGATTGAGGCTCCGATTGGGCGTTCAGATAAGGACCGCAAGAAGCAGGCAGTCACAGCTAAAGGAAAACCTGCAGTAACACGATTTACCGTTCTTGAACGTTTTGGCAACTATACTTTGGTAGAGTTGCAGCTGGAAACAGGTCGTACGCACCAGATTCGTGTGCACATGGCTTATATTGGTCACCCTGTGGCAGGAGACCCTCTTTATGGGCCACGCAAGACACTCAAGGGCCATGGCCAATTTCTACATGCTAAGACCCTTGGGTTCACGCATCCTACGACTGGAGAATTGGTCGAATTTACAGCGGAAGAACCTGCTATTTTCAAGGAAACCTTGGAGAAGTTGAGAGAAGCGTAACAGTTATTAAACGGATAGTCTTTCTTGGGAGGGGCGTCCGTTTTTTTCTTGTAAAAGAGTCTGAAATTTGCTATAATTTACCTAATTAAATAAGTCCTTTAATCACTGTCCAGAGAGGCAGGCAAGGAGCCATGAGAAGTGTACGGGTGAACTGTACTCATATTTTTGTGTATCTCCTTGTTTTCGAGGGGATTTTTTTGTATTTAGAAAGGTTCTTTTTATGAAGAAAAAAGAGATCGTCGATGACGTAACCATGAAACGTGCCATTACACGTATCACTTATGAGATTATTGAGCGTAACAAAAATCTCGACAAGATTGTCTTGGCTGGTATTAAGACACGTGGTGTTTATATTGCACAGCGTATCCAAGAGCGCTTGAAACAGTTGGAAAACCTTGATGTGCCATTGATTGAGCTTGACACTAAGGCTTTCCGTGATGATGTTAAGGCTGAGCAAGACACATCTGTTTTCCCTATTGAAATTGATGGTACAGATGTTATCCTTGTGGATGATGTGCTTTACACAGGTCGTACGATTCGTGCAGCTATTGATAATATCGTTAGCCATGGACGTCCGGCGCGTGTTGGTTTGGCTGTCTTGGTTGACCGTGGTCACCGTGAATTGCCAATCCGTGCGGACTATGTTGGTAAAAATATCCCAACTAGTGAGTCAGAAGAAATCGAAGTTTTGGTCGCAGAAGTTGATGGTAAAGATAGCGTCAACATTATCGATCCAAGCTAAGTTGACTGACGGATAGGGTGAAACGCCCTTTGTATCTTGTTAATTGAACACGGGACTCATTTCTTAGGAAAAAAGATAAGTCTCCTAGCACTCTTTGGAGTGCGTTGTCAACTTCCTATTTTTCTACAGAAATGTTTGGCTAAGCCAAAGCGTCCCTTTGTATCTTATTAATTGAACACGCCCTAAGCCTTGTGCAAAAAAGATAAATATTCTTAGGAGCTGGCGCTCCGTCATCATATTTCCTATTTTTGCTTTAGGCTTTAGACGGGCTTTGTATCTTAATTTTAAGGAGTCCTTTGATATCGTGAATAACGTAAAATATGATGTGAATGATATGCCAAAACCTGGTTTATTGGTTGGTTTGTCATTCCAGCACTTGTTTGCCATGTTTGGTGCGACGGTGCTTGTGCCGATTTTGGTTGGGATTGATCCCGCTATTGCTCTTTTCTCATCTGGTTTGGGAACTTTGGCTCACTTGACGGTGACCAAGTACAAAATTCCAGCTTACATGGGTTCTAGCTTTGCCTATATTGCGGCTATGCAGACACTTATGAAGACGGATGGGATTGCAGCGGTGGCTCAAGGTGCTATGGCTGGTGGTTTGGTTTACTTGCTTGTGGCTCTGATTGTTAAGTATGCGGGTAAAGACTGGATTGATAAGGTCCTTCCTCCAATCGTGGTTGGTCCCATTATCATGGTGATTGGTTTGAACCTTGCAGCCAATGCAGTCAATGATGCGACAACTTTAAATAAAAGCTATAGTATCTATGCTCTATTGATTTCGATGGTCACCCTCTTTGCGGTTATCCTCTTTAACATGTATGGCAAGAAGATTGTCGGTGTTATCCCAATTTTGCTTGGTTTAGTTGTGGGCTATATTTTCTCAGCAGTTCTTGGTTTGCTGACAGGACATAGTTTTATCAATTTCTCAGAGGTAGCGGCGGCACATTGGATTCAAGTTCCAAACTTTGATATTCCATTTGTGGATTATAGCTTTAAGCTCTACCCAAGTGCGATTTTGACCATGGCTCCGATTGCCTTTGTGACGATGACTGAACACTTTGGTCACGTCATGGTTCTAAACAGTTTGACTGAGCGTGATTACTTCAAAGATCCAGGACTTGACCGCACCCTTACTGGTGATGGTTTGGCACAGATTATCGCTGGGTTCTTTGGAGCTCCTCCGGTAACTTCTTATGGTGAAAATATTGGGGTTATGGCCCTCAGTAAGGTCTACTCAGTTTACGTTATTGCGGGCGCAGCAGTGATTGCGGTCTTGATGAGCTTTATTGGGAAGCTATCAGCACTCTTGCATTCTATTCCAACTCCTGTATTGGGCGGTTTGTCTATTGCCCTCTTTGGGGTTATCGCTGCTAGCGGTTTGAAAATTTTAGTTGAACATAAGATTGATTTTGATAATAAAAAGAATCTCTTGATTGCTAGTGTTATCTTGGTTTCTGGTATCGGTGGTTTGATGATTGACCTTGGTGGTCTTCAAATTACGGGTGTGGCAAGCTCAACCATTCTTGGTATCTTGCTCTACCAAATTTTGCCAGATCCTAAAAAAGGTAGCAAAGATTAGTCAATCAATTTAAAAGGAAAAACTATGGCGATTGCAGATGGAAAAGTGTCACTGAAACATTTGGTGACAATGGAAACCCTCACGAATGAAGAGGTCTTGGGCCTGATTCGTCGAGGTGGAGATTTTAAAAATGGCAGAGCTGATTTCCAGCTGGATCGACAGTATTTCGCTGCCAATCTCTTTTTTGAAAATTCAACACGAACGCACAAGTCCTTCGAAGTGGCTGAGAAAAAACTTGGCCTAGATGTGATTGAGTTCGATGCTGGAACTAGCTCGGTGAACAAGGGTGAGACCCTCTATGATACGATCTTAACCATGTCTGCTTTGGGCGTGGACATCTGTGTGGTCCGCCACTCGGAAGTCGATTACTACAAGCAGTTGATTGATAGTAGAACTATTCAGACCTCTATTGTCAATGGTGGTGATGGTTCAGGGCAACACCCAAGTCAGTGTTTGCTTGACTTGATGACCATTTACGAAGAGTTTGGAACCTTTGAAAATCTTAAGATTTGTATTGCAGGTGATATTACGCATTCGCGTGTCGCTAAGTCAAATATGCAGATTCTCAAGCGTTTGGGAGCTCAGCTTTATTTTGCTGGTCCTGCAGAGTGGTACTCGAATGAGTTTGATGTTTATGGTCAGCATGTGGCCATTGACGACGTCATTGAGGACTTGGATGTTCTCATGTTGCTTCGTGTTCAGCACGAGCGTCATGGGGATGACAAAGGATTTTCAAAAGAAGACTACCATGCTCTCTATGGTTTGACTGAAGAACGTTATGCCAAGTTAGCTGATCAGGCGATTATCATGCACCCTGCTCCGGTTAATCGTGATGTGGAGATTGCTGATAGTCTGGTTGAAGCACCTAAGGCTCGTATCGTTGCTCAGATGCAAAACGGGGTCTTTGTCCGTATGGCAATTATTGAAGCTATTTTAAATGGCAAAGCGTAAACAACGTTAACCGATTCCTGAGAGAATCAGACGAAAAAGAACATGGGCTAAATCTTTGAAAAGAGACAAATCTTCCTAGAGGCTGGAGCTTCTCTGTTGGATTTGCTTTTCATTCAGATGTTTAACGCCCTTTGTATCTTAGTGAAAGGAACAATTTACTATAATGGCAAAACGTTTACTTATTTTGGAAGACGGCACTATTTTTGAAGGTCAGGCCTTCGGTGCTGATGTGGATGTGACGGGTGAAATCGTCTTTAATACTGGTATGACAGGTTATCAAGAATCTATCACAGACCAGTCTTACAATGGTCAAATTTTGACTTTTACTTATCCACTTGTTGGTAACTACGGTGTTAACCGTGACGACTATGAGTCAATTAAGCCAACGACTAAGGGTGTCGTTGTGTCAGAGGCTAGCCGTCGTGCCAGCAACTGGCGTAACCAAATGACCTTGGATGAGTTTTTGAAGGCGAAAAACATCCCTGGTATCTCTGGTATTGATACACGTGCCTTGACTAAGATTATCCGTCAACACGGTACCATGAAAGCCACTTTGGCCAGCCCTGGTGACAGTATCGAGCACTTGCAAGATCAATTGCGTGCGACTGTTTTGCCAACGAATAATATTGAGCAGGTATCAACTAAGACAGCCTACCCAGCACCAGGTGTTGGTAAAAATATCGTTTTGGTTGACTTTGGTCTCAAGCACTCTATCTTGCGTGAGTTTTCAAAACGTGATTGTAACGTGACTGTTGTGCCACATGATATCACTGCTGAAGAAATTCTCCACCTTAATCCAGATGGTGTGATGTTGTCAAATGGTCCAGGTAACCCTGAAGATGTACCGTATGCACTTGATATGATTCGTGGCATCCAAGGTAAAATTCCAATCTTTGGTATTTGTATGGGTCACCAGTTGTTTAGTTTGGCTAATGGTGCCAAGGCCTACAAGATGAAGTTCGGTCACCGTGGATTTAACCACGCGGTTCGTGAAATTGCGACTGGTCGTGTTGACTTTACCAGCCAAAACCATGGTTATGCTATTGACCGTGAGTCACTTCCAGATTGCCTCATGGTAACACACGAAGAAATTAACGATAAGTCAGTTGAAGGTGTTCGTCACCGTGACTTCCCAGCATTTTCAGTGCAATTCCACCCAGATGCAGCTCCTGGTCCACACGATGCTAGCTATCTCTTTGATGAGTTTTTGGAATTGATTGATGCTTTCCAAGCTGAAAAAGCACGTCGTTAATTGCAACTGTCTAGTGACTATAGTGGGGATGACTCTTGTTCGCCCCAGTCTACTACCTTATTTAATGACAACCAGAGAGTTGTCAAATAGAAAGGAGAAGATACAGGTTCACGGAAGTGAACACGCCCTAAGGACTATGTGAAAAAGATAAACGGTGACTAGACGCTTGGGCGTCGTCGTCACGTTTCCTATTTTCACTGGGTCCTTAACGGGCTTTGTATCATAAATTATGCCTAAACGTTCTGATATTAAAAAAATTATGGTTATCGGGTCTGGTCCTATCATCATCGGTCAGGCTGCTGAGTTCGACTATGCTGGTACGCAAGCCTGCTTGGCCTTGAAAGAAGAAGGTTACAGTGTTGTCCTTGTCAACTCTAACCCTGCGACAATCATGACTGATAAAGAAATCGCAGACAAGGTTTACATTGAACCAATTACGCTTGAATTTGTCACACGTATTCTTCGTAAAGAGCGTCCTGATGCTCTCTTGCCAACACTTGGTGGACAAACTGGTTTGAACATGGCAATGGAATTGTCAAAAGCTGGTATTCTTGAAGAGCTTGGAGTAGAGCTTTTGGGAACAAAATTGTCTGCCATTGACCAAGCCGAAGACCGTGACCTCTTCAAACAATTGATGGAAGATTTGGAACAACCAATTCCAGAATCTGAAATCGTCAATACAGTTGAAGAAGCAGTTGCCTTTGCGTCAGAAATTGGTTACCCAGTTATCGTGCGTCCTGCCTTTACCCTTGGTGGTACTGGTGGTGGTATGTGTGCCAACGAAGAAGAACTTCGTGAAATCGCTGAAAATGGCTTGAAATTGTCACCAGTAACACAATGTTTGATTGAGCGTTCTATCGCTGGTTTCAAGGAAATCGAATATGAAGTTATGCGTGATGCCGCAGACAATGCTCTTGTGGTATGTAACATGGAAAACTTTGACCCAGTTGGTATCCACACAGGGGACTCAATCGTATTTGCCCCAACACAAACCTTGTCAGATATTGAAAACCAAATGCTTCGTGATGCCAGCTTGAAGATTATCCGTGCCCTTAAAATTGAGGGTGGCTGTAACGTACAGTTGGCTCTTGACCCTAATAGCTTCAAGTACTATGTTATCGAAGTAAACCCTCGTGTATCACGTTCATCAGCCCTTGCCTCAAAAGCAACTGGTTACCCAATCGCCAAATTGGCAGCCAAGATCGCTGTTGGTTTGACACTTGATGAAATGATTAACCCAGTCACTGGTACAACTTATGCCATGTTTGAACCAGCTCTTGACTATGTGGTTGCTAAGATTCCACGTTTCCCATTTGATAAATTTGAACACGGTGAACGTCGCCTTGGTACTCAGATGAAAGCAACAGGTGAAGTTATGGCTATCGGTCGTAACATCGAAGAGTCACTTCTTAAAGCCTGCCGTTCACTTGAAATCGGTGTTTACCACAATGAAATGTCTGAGCTTGCGGACGTCACAGACGACGCCTTGGTTGAAAAGATTGTCAAAGCTCAAGACGACCGTCTCTTCTACCTTTCTGAAGCCATCCGTCGTGGATATACTATTGAAGAATTGTCAGAGTTGACTAAGATTGATATCTTCTTCCTTGACAAATTGCTCCATATCTTTGAATTAGAACAAGAATTGGCTACTCACGTAGGCGATGTTGAAGTTTTGAAAGAAGCTAAACGTAACGGTTTCTCTGATCGTAAGATTGCTGATCTTTGGAATCAAACAGCCGACCAAGTTCGTGCGACACGTTTGGAAAATAACATTGTTCCTGTTTACAAGATGGTTGATACCTGTGCGGCTGAGTTCGAGTCATCAACACCATATTTCTACTCAACTTACGAGTGGGAAAATGAATCAATCAAATCTGATAAAGAATCTGTCATCGTTCTTGGTTCAGGTCCTATCCGTATCGGACAAGGGGTTGAGTTTGACTATGCGACAGTTCACTCTGTAAAAGCTATTCAGGCTGCAGGTTACGAAGCTATCATCATGAACTCTAACCCTGAGACAGTTTCAACAGACTTCTCAGTTTCAGATAAACTTTACTTCGAACCATTGACTTTCGAAGACGTGATGAACGTTATCGAATTGGAACAACCTAAGGGTGTTGTGGTTCAGTTTGGTGGACAAACAGCCATCAACTTGGCAGAGCCATTGTCTAAAGCTGGTGTGAAAATCTTGGGTACACAGGTTGCTGACCTTGACCGTGCCGAAGACCGTGACCTCTTTGAACAAGCCCTTAAAGATCTAGATATCCCACAACCACCAGGACAAACAGCGACAAATGAAGAAGAAGCGGTTGAAGCAGCTCGTAAGATTGGCTTCCCAGTTCTTGTTCGTCCGTCATACGTTTTGGGTGGACGTGCCATGGAAATCGTTGAAAATGAAGATGACCTTCGTTCTTACATGCGTACAGCCGTTAAGGCAAGTCCAGACCACCCAGTCCTTGTTGATAGCTATATCATCGGACGTGAGTGTGAAGTGGATGCCATCTCTGATGGTAAGGATGTCTTGATTCCAGGTATTATGGAACACATCGAGCGTGCAGGGGTTCACTCAGGGGACTCAATGGCAGTTTACCCACCACAAACCCTTTCTAAGAAAATCCAAGAGACTATCGCTGACTACACTAAACGCTTGGCTATTGGTCTTAACTGTATCGGTATGATGAACATTCAGTTCGTTATTAAGGATGAAACGGTCTATGTTATCGAGGTTAACCCACGTGCCAGCCGTACCGTACCATTCTTGTCTAAGGTGACTGATATCCCAATGGCTCAAGTTGCTACAAACTTGATTCTAGGTAAATCATTGGCTGAGCAAGGTTACAAAGATGGTCTTTACCCAGAAAGTAACCATGTCCATGTCAAAGCACCAGTCTTCTCATTCACAAAATTGGCTAAGGTAGATAGCCTCCTTGGACCTGAAATGAAATCAACTGGTGAAGTTATGGGGACAGATGCGACTCTTGAAAAAGCGCTCTACAAAGCTTTTGAAGCATCTTATCTTCACTTGCCAACCTTTGGTAATGTTATCTTTACTATTCATGATGATACTAAAGAAGAAGCCCTTGATTTGGCACGTCGCTTCGATGCTATCGGTTATGGTATCTACGCAACTGAGGGAACAGCTAAGTTCTTGAATGAACACGGGGTTCACGCAACGCTTGTTAACAAATTGGGGGAAAATGACGATAACGACATTCCAGCCCTCGTTCGTACAGGTAAAGCGCAAGCTATCATCAATACGGTTGGTAACAAACGTACTTATGACGAAGACGGAGCAGCTATCCGTAGCTCAGCTATTGAAGCAGGAATTCCACTCTTCACAGCGCTTGATACAGCAGATGCTATGGTGCGTGTGCTTGAAAGCCGTAGCTTTACAACAGAAGCTATTTAATCATGAAATAGAGTCTCAGCTTTGCTGGGGCTTTTTTATTGAAGACAAAGTTTTCTTTTGAGACTTTTCTTAAGTGATGACGGACGTCAGCGACCTTCTGCAAAGTTCCATGACTAAGTTTTGAGCCGAAAGTCTCAAAACTTCCGAACGCCTGAAACTAATCGTTTCAGACGTTTTTATCACTGCGAAAAGTCTCGGTATAAGCTTACTAGGTTCGCAAAATCTATTTCATATTTAAAAATAGTTTAATTATGTTCTGAGTCTCAGCTTTGCTGGGGCTTTTTTCTTACACAAATGTAAGCTAACAAATGCAAATGAAAGCTAAGACTATGGTTTTGTTTCCAAAGATTCTGCTATACTAGAAACATGATTATTACCACATCTTTACGTGAAAATGAGGTCTTGATTGCACGTGCCCAAGAATTAGCTCACGAGCTAGGAGCTGACTACCAGCCTCGTCGCAAGTTATCCTTGGCAAAATGTTTAGAGCGATTTGGAGCTTTTTATCTTCTATATAAGGATAGACTGTCTTTTGTCAATGCGGATGGCAGTGAGCTGTCCTTTCATCCAGATACGGCAGTTCTTCGGATTAAGGCGCCACACGATGCTCTAGTCAGTCTTTTAGGTTCGTCTACCAAGTCTATTCTAGACACGACTATGGGTCTGGCTTCCGATAGTCTAGTTATGGCGGCAGCGGGAAATAAGGTGACTGCCCTTGAGAGTCAAGAAGTGATTTTTCAGGTGGTTTCTCGTGGTCTGGCCACTTATCAGACAGATGACAAGCAACTTGAAAAAGCGATGCGGTCTATTAAGACCATTAAGAGCGATAGCTTATCCTTTTTGAAGTCTCAGGCTGATCACTCTTTTGATATCGTCTATGTAGATCCTATGTTTTCAGAGACTATCAAGGAATCGGAAAATCTACAAGCTATCAAACCTCTAGCTAATGGCAGCCGTCTGACAGAAGAATGGTTAAATGAGGCTAAGCGTGTCGCACGAGAAAAAATTATCATCAAGGCACATTTTCGAGATACCGTTTTTGAAGAACTTGGGTTTGAACGTCAGATTCGTCCCAATCAAAAGCTACACTATGGTGTCATGGATTTAAGCAAAGGCCATTGACACTGAAAGTTAAAAGTATTACAATTGTTTTATTTATATGATACAAAAGAAAAGAGAGACTTATGCGAAAGAAAATCAGTCCAAAGTTATTTAAAAATAAAAAAAGAGTTTGGATCATTGGAGGAATTGGCTTCCTTGTCCTTTTGGTCCTAGGATTTAACCTTTTTGCAGGTGGTGGCAAAGATGATAAGGCTTCCGAGTCCCCTACAGCAAGTATGGTAACCAAGGGGCAGTTGGCCTCGTCCACCCTTCTGACTGGCATGGTGAAGGCTCAGTCGGAACAGTACGTTTATTTTGACAATACCATTGGACGCAATGCCACTGTGACAGTCTCTGTTGGTGAGGAAGTTAGCGTTGGTCAGCAACTGGTCCAATATGACAGCACCTCAGCCCAAGCGGCTTATGATACGGCTAGCCGTGCCTATAATAAGGCAGTTCGTGACCGTAATTATTTCCAACAGTATGGGACAGCTCCTGCGGCTTCGACACAAACAAATAGTGATTCGGATGAGGATGATTCGACGACTACCGTTAGCCCTCAACAGCGTCAGCAAACCGAGGCAAGTAATTACCAAACCTTGCAAGATTATAATGATGCCGTTGCCAACGCAGCATCAGAGCTAGAAAAGGCACAAGACGTCCTAAACCAAACAGTCATTGTTTCAGATGCTAATGGAACAGTCGTAGAGGTTGCGGACTCTGTGGACCCTGCTTCAAAAGAGAGCCAGACTCTAGTTCATGTGACCAGTGAAGGCCAATTTGAGATTCAAGGAACCTTAACAGAATATGACATTCCAAATATTTCAGTAGGTCAAAAGGTCAAAATTACTTCCAAAGTATACCCAGACCAAACTTGGACAGGTAAAGTCAGCTACGTTTCCAATTATCCTAAGCAAAATGCCAACCAGTCAACGGGGACATCTGGCAACTCAGGTCAGTCAGGTTCTCAGTATGAATACAAGGTTCAATTAACCAGTCCAATTGGTAAGCTCAAGCAAGGCTTCAATGTATCTCTTGAAGTGACCAAAGATGACGATGCCCTGTTAGTTCCAGTAACTGCTGTGACCAAGAAAGGCTCTGACAACTACGTCTGGGTTTACGATGACGAGAGTCAAAAAATCAAGCAGGTCAAGGTCAAACTTGGCAATGCAGATGCTAAGCAACAAGAAATTGCCTCAGGACTTAAAGAAGGTCAAAAGGTTATTACTAAGGCTGAAAAATCCTTTAAGAATGGTGAGACCCTAAAGGATGTGACAGATGCCGATAGCAAAAAATCAAAAGACACTAGTGGAGAAGAGGTGAAGTCTAGTGACTAAGCCAGCACTTATGGTCTTAAAAGGCATCACTAAGTCTTTCAAAAATGGCCAAGAGTCCTTGCAGGTCCTTAAGGGGATTGACTTATCAGTTGATGAAGGTGACTTCGTGGCAATCATGGGCCCTTCTGGTTCAGGTAAATCAACCCTCATGAATATTATTGGACTTCTTGATCAACCAACTACAGGTTCCTATCAACTCGAGGGCGAGGATGTGGCTGATCTCTCTGAAAACCGCCTGGCCAAGGTAAGAAATGACCAGATTGGCTTTATCTTTCAGCAGTTTTTTCTCTTGCCAAAGTTAAGTGCCCAAAAGAATGTAGAGCTTCCCTTGATTTATGCGGGGAAATCTCCACGTGAACGTAAGCAAAGGGCACAACAATTCTTGGAAAAAGTCGGCTTGTCAGACCGCAGACATCATTTGCCGTCAGAGCTGTCTGGTGGACAGAAGCAAAGGGTGGCTATTGCGCGTGCACTGTCTAACGATCCGGCAATCATTTTGGCGGATGAACCTACGGGTGCGCTTGATACCAAGACAGGAACCCAGATTATGGATCTCTTAACCCAGCTAAACCGAGAAGGGAAGACCATTGTCATGGTTACCCATGAACCAGAGATTGCGGATTATGCCCGACGTAAGATTGTCATACGTGATGGGGAAATCACCCAAGACACAACGGACAGCGTTCGGATAGACTAGGAGGTAAGAATGGAAAATTGGAAATTTGCTCTTAGTTCTATTCGTTCTCACAAGATGCGGTCCTTCCTGACCATGTTGGGGATTATCATTGGTGTTGCTGCGGTAGTACTTATCATGGGTCTAGGAAATGGGATGCGTCAGAGTGTTACCGATAGTGTGACAGGTGATAAGGATACCGTTCAAGTCTACTATGAAGCCAAGGGTGAGGAGCTAGATCCTGCCTATGCGGACCTGTCACATCCGACCAAACCGGTTAAAGAAGTTTGGTTGGAGCAAGTGGCTAGGCAGACGCCTGGTATCGATAGTTATTTTGTGACCAACAGCCTAACTTCCTCTATCTCCCTCCAGAAAAAGACTGTGAAGAATGTTAATATCACAGGTGCCAGCCAGGGCTACTTTAAAGCTAAAAAGTTAGAGATGTTGACAGGACGTTCCTTGCAAGACAATGATTATAAAAACTTTTCACGAGTCATTGTCATTGATCAGATGGTGGCTAAAAAACTCTTTGAGACGAATGAGGATGCCCTTAACCAAGTGGTTACTATTGGGAAAAATGATTATCGTGTGATTGGTGTTTATAAGAATAAAGACACAGCAATCGGTGCCTATGGTGAAATTGGAACAGCTCTTGTGGCCAATACCCAGTTAGCAGCTGAAAATAACACTGATGCTATTGGCCAGATTTTTTTCCATGTGACCGATGTGAAAAATAGTAGTAGTGTTGCTAAGGATGCTGCTAAACGCTTGACCCAGTTGGCCCAAGATGATAACGGGGAGTACAAGGCAGCAGATATGAGCTCGACCTTAGATCAGGTGAACACAATCTTTGGAACCATTACCACCGTTGTCGGAGCTATTGCTGGGATTTCACTCTTAGTTGGTGGAATCGGTGTTATGAATATCATGCTAGTTTCGGTAACTGAGCGGACACGAGAGATTGGTCTTCGTAAGGCTTTAGGAGCCACACGCTGTAAAATCTTGACTCAGTTTTTGATTGAATCGATGGTTCTGACCATCTTGGGTGGTCTGATTGGTCTAGGTTTTGCTGCCCTAGTTGTTGGGCCGATTGGAAGTGCTATGGATCTTAAAGCGACGGTTTCTCTTGGTGTAGCCATGGGAAGCATAGCTTTCTCAGCAGCTGTAGGGATTCTCTTTGGTCTCCTACCGGCTAATAAAGCTTCGAAACTCGATCCTATCGAAGCTCTTAGATATGATTAGACATGACCTCTTGAAATCTTTGGATTTTGAGAGGTTTTATGCTTTTCAAAAAAGATAGAGAAAAAAACAAAAAAAATTGCATTTTTTTCTTGACGTCTGATTTAGGTCGTGATATTATAAATGAGGTTTGAAAAAACTGACCTAAGACAGTTGGGGAGTTAAACTCATAAACATCCAACCGAGGCACAAAACGTAACTATTTTTTTGTAACGTATTGTACTTTCGTGTCTAGGTTTAGGTACGATTTTTTTGTGCCTAGCCCAAAAATAAAAACGGAGGTAAAACTACTAATGAGTGAAGCTATTATTGCTAAGAAAGCTGAACAGGTTGCGATTGTCGCTGAGAAAATGAAAGCTGCAGCATCTATCGTTGTTGTTGACTCTCGTGGACTTACAGTTGACCAAGATACAGTTCTTCGTCGTAATCTTCGTGAATCAGGCGTTGAATTTAAAGTTATCAAAAACTCAATCTTGACTCGTGCAGCTGAAGAAGCAGGTCTTGAAGACCTTAAAGGACTCTTCGTTGGTCCATCTGCAGTAGCATTCTCAAACGAAGATGTTATCGCACCAGCGAAAGTTATTAGCGAATTTGCTAAAGACGCAGAAGCTCTTGAAATCAAAGGTGGTGTTGTTGACGGCGCGTTCACTTCAGTCGAAGAAATCAACGCTCTTGCATCACTTCCAAACAAAGAAGGTATGCTTTCTATGCTCCTTTCTGTACTTCAAGCGCCAGTGCGCAACGTTGCATACGCTGTCAAAGCGGTTGCAGAAAGCAAAGAAGACGGTGCTGCGTAAGCTCATCTTCACAACTCGTAGCCTAAGCTACGTTTAAAAAATTATATTAAAAAAACACATTTGGAGGAAATCACAATGGCATTGAACATTGAAAACATTATTGCTGAAATTAAAGAAGCTTCAATCCTTGAATTGAACGACCTTGTAAAAGCTATCGAAGAAGAGTTTGGCGTAACTGCTGCTGCTCCTGTAGCTGCTGCTGCAGCTGGTGCTGCTGACGCTGGTGCTGCTAAAGATTCATTCGACGTTGAATTGACATCTGCAGGCGACAAGAAAGTTGCTGTTATCAAAGTTGTTCGTGAAATCACAGGCGAAGGTCTTAAAGAAGCTAAAGCTATCGTTGACGGTGCACCATCAGTTCTTAAAGAAGGTGTTGCTGCAGCTGAAGCTGAAGAACTTAAAGCTAAACTTGAAGAAGCTGGAGCTTCAGTTACTCTTAAATAATAAGGTAACGACTCAAGTCGCTTAATAAAGAAAACCAGGGCATCAGCTCTGGTTTTTTATTGCGATAAACGATTATGAGAAACTGTTTGAATTAATGGCTCTTTGTCAACTGTAGTGGGTGACGAAAAGCTAACATCTAGAGAGGACCTGATAGGTCTTCTCTTTTTTTATGTTTAGAGTGATGAAGACACGTTTCTTAAAGTTGAT